>JAEINX010000011.1 GCA_016342645.1 Bacteroidales bacterium
AGGAGTATGAAAATAGTAAAAGTTAATCATCAATTTTCTATATTTGCAAGTGGGCGGTGCAAGCCGCCCCTTGTTTTACATTAATTAATAAAAAACAATGAAAACATTAATATTTAAATATTCTTATTTGATCATAATATTTATTTTTCCCCTTTTTCCTTTTGTCTTTATATCCGCCCAAAGCAATATGGCTATTCAATGGCAGGGTTGTTATGGTGGAAGTGATTATGATTTAGTTTGGGATATTGTACAATCTGAAACAGGTTATTTGATTTTGGGAGAATCTCGTTCGAATAACGGGAATGTTACTAATAATCATGGTATGAGGGATATCTGGCTTGTAAACATTGATAGTTTAGGTGGAATAATTTGGGAAAGATGTTACGGGGGAAGTAATATAGACTATCCAAGAGTCATTATCAGTGATTTTGAAGGTAATTATTATTTCTGTGGCGTTGTATTTTCCAACGACGGTGACATTCAATCAGGGAATCATGGTAATTATGATACTTGGGTTGTGAAAATTGATTCAATTGGCGAGATAATATGGGAAAAGTGTTATGGGGGAAGTGGGTGTGAAAATGCCCCTTACATAGTGCAGCTTAAGAATGGAAACCTGTTAATCTCATGTAATTCTACATCAAGTGACGGGGATTTGCCTTCTCATTATGGAATTTCAGATAATTGGCTGTTAATAATTTCTCCTGAAGGGGAAATACTTCAAAATAAAGTATTCGGTAATTCAATGATAAATAACATGAAGAATATTATTGAAACAGAGGATGGAGGATATTTTTTTGTTAGTTCAACAAATTTAGTCGAAGGAATGGTTGAAGGCACTTATCATGGAGGATTGGAAGATGTGTGGGTAGTGAAATTAGATAGCAATATGAACATTGAATGGCAGAAGTTGTATGGAGGAAGCGAATCGGATACTAGCGATCAGGGTATTATTGAGTTACAGGATGGATATATTTTCCTGGCACAAACTAATTCCAATGACGGGGATGTTTCAGGTTATCATGGCAATATAGGTGAAAGTGCAGATATATGGGTTATCAGAATTGATATTGTAGGAAACATTATTTGGCAAAGATGTTTAGGAGGATTATTTTGGGAAGGCTCGGGTTCGATACACAAAACAGAAGATGAAGGATTTGTTATTTTTGGAGAAACCTGGTCAAACAACGGAGATGTATCAGGAAATTATTCATGGAGTGGCTATTCAGATATTTGGATGGTGAAATTAAGTGCTGATGGTGAATTGGAGTGGCAGGAATGTTTCGGTGGATATGGCAATGAAAGGATTTATAATGGAGCAATAAAAAAAAGTGATGATAACTGGATAGTTGCCGGTAGGGCCAGTAATAATTCGTTTGATGTTGATTGTAACCTGCATGGAAATGAAGATTATTGGGTATTTGAAATTCAAGACACAACTAATGTAGGCCAAAATGAAATATTACTAAATAATGCAGAGTTTTTGGTTTACCCTAATCCAGCAAAGGATTATGTAATATTTGAAATAAAGGGAATCAAAATACAAGGAAATATTTTAATAAAAGATATTTTTGGGCAGCAAGTCTCTGAATTAAAAATCTCAAATCAAAAATCATACGAAGCAACGCAAGCCCGTATGGGAATCAAAAATCAAAAATTGGTTTGGGATTGCAGAAAAATACATGGCGGAGTTTATTTCTATCAGCTTAATGTTGATGGGAATTTTAAGAGTGGGAAGATTGTTATAGGTAAATAAATAATCAATTGATTCAAACCCTTTTTATTTCTGCACCAAGTTTTCTAAGTCTGGTATCAATTTCCTGATACCCACGATCAATTTGCTCAATATTGTGAATTACACTTTTTCCTTCCGCCGAAAGAGCTGCAATTAAAAGAGCTACACCGGCACGAATATCGGGCGATGTCATGTCAATTCCGCGAAGAGGGGTTTTATGGTTAAGCCCAATTACAGTCGCTCGATGAGGATCGCAAAGAATAATTTGTGCTCCCATGTCAATTAATTTATCGACGAAAAACAACCTGCTTTCAAACATTTTTTGATGTATCAAAACACTACCTTTTGCCTGAGTTGCAACAACAAGAACAATACTAATCAGGTCGGGAGTAAATCCGGGCCAAGGCGCATCGGCAATTGTCATTATTGAACCGTCTATAAAAGTAGCTATTTCGTATTCATCAAGTTGTGGAATTAAAATATCATCATTTTGCTTTTCCACTTTAATTCCCATTCGCCTAAAAACATCAGGAATAATTCCGAGAGCATGGAAATTCACATCTTTTATTAATAACTCCGAACGTGTCATCGCCGCCAAACCAATAAAACTTCCTATCTCAATCATATCGGGAAGAAGCTTGTGCTTGCAGCCTTTTAAATATTTTACACCATCAATTGTTAATAAATTTGATCCGACACCATAAATCCTTGCTCCCATTTTTATCAACATATTGCATAATTGCAAAATATACGGCTCACAGGCGGCATTAAATATTGTTGTTCGGCCTTTTGCTAAAGTAGAAGCAGTTAGAATATTAGCTGTTCCCGTTACCGAGGCTTCGTCAAGCAAAATATAAGTACCTTTTAGTTCGGAAGCATCGACTTTATAGAAATCATTTTTAGTATCAATATCAAATTTAGCTCCTAATTTTTGCAAACCGATAAAATGAGTGTCGAGACGACGACGGCCAATCTTGTCACCGCCGGGATGCGGAATATATCCTTTTCCGAACCTGGCAAGTAATGGTCCTAATATCATTATCGAACCTCTAAGGCTTTTGCCCTTTTCTTTAAATTCATTAGATTTAAGAAATTCAAGGTCAATATTATCAGCAGTAAAGCTAAACTCGTTCTGGCCAGTCTTTTCAACTTTTACCCCCAAGTCAATAAGTAATTCTATTAGATTATTTACATCACGAATATTGGGTATATTGCTGACAATTACTTTTTCGGGTGTCAATAAAGTTGCACAAATTATTTGAAGGGCTTCATTTTTGGCGCCTTGTGGTATGATTTCACCTTTAAGCTGTTTCCCACCAATTATTTCAAATGAGTTCATTTGCAGAAGTTAATTTTTTCAAAAGCCTTATCTTCTTCTTTTTCTTCCTTTTCTATTAGAGTTTGATTTTGGTTTAGCTTCCTTTTTCTTCTTTATTCGAGCCAAAATATCACTTGTTGGCGTTAGTTGAAAACTTTCGTCAGGAATTATTCTATTGTCTGACAAATCAGCCATTTGGTCGAAAATTAACTTATCTTTAACAGTATCTCTATTCCACATCAAGTACAATTTTTTCATGTGGTTTGTAACCGATTTTACTAAAGCTTCTTTTTCAATGCCATCTACATAGTCGGCAGCTTTTTTAACAATGCGCTCTATATTTATCCCATAATGGCGGAATTTTATTTTCTTTATGGGATAACTTACTTTTTCGGGTACTGCTTCTAAAATTGTTTCTTCAGGTGGTGGATACTCGCCATCAACATCAAGTTTAAAATCAGAAATTATATATAAATGATCCCAAAGTTTATGACGATAATCACTATATTCTTTTAAACCGGGATTAATGCGACTCATTATTTCTATTATAAAGTAAGCTGTCTCTGTTCTTTTTGCTCTATCTTCAATAGTAATTGCATTTTCAATCATTTTCTGAACATTTCTTCCATATTCAGGAATATGCAGCTTTAATCTTTTAGTGTTGTATTCCATATTCGATGTATTTATTGAATAGTATTATAATATATTCGGCCTTAAAGATACTAAATTTAAGTAACACATTTCCCTATTCTTTTTTAGTTTTTATATTTATTATCAAATATTATTTTGCTATCCACGATTTATTTAAAATCATATTATTCTCAATCCTTAATATGAAAAAAGAGGAAATAATTCTATTTCATATTTTTTTAATAATGCAAAAATAATAAAATATTTTAATTAAGTATTTTAAGTTTCGCAAATTTCAATAATAATTGCTTTTGTCCAACAGTCTGAAAAAAAACCGTAGCTTTTTTATTACTTCCCGTTCCTTCAATGTTAACAATTTTACCCTTCCCAAAACGTTGATGTTCAACATCCATGCCTGTTTGTAATAATTCCGTATCGCTTGAAGCAGTTCCACCGCTATTAGTAATATTACTAATTTTTTTCAAGTTACTTTTTTGTATTCCATGACTATATTTCCATGTTGAATCACTAAACTTTTTCTCAACATTATTTTCTTTTTTTAAGGCAGATTTTTCTATTGGCAAATCTAAATATTCCGATTTTATTTCATCAATGAATCTGCTTGGTTCGCAAAAGATCAAATTTCCCCATCGATAACGGCTTTCGCAGTATGAAATGGTCAATTGTTTTTCGGCTCTTGTCAAAGCAACATAAAACAAGCGGCGTTCCTCTTCAAGATCAACTCTAGAATTAAGAGATTGTATTGAAGGAAAAAGGTTCTCTTCTAAGCCAACTATATAAACATAAGGAAATTCAAGGCCTTTTGCCGAATGAATCGTCATTAATGAAACATAGTCGGTGAGTTCTTTATTATTTGTATCGGCATCGGTTAAAAGTGCAATATCCTGCATAAATTCATCGAGAGTACGAATTGAAAGTTCTCCGGTTTCTCTTGTTTCATCGTTAATTTCAGGCTCCTTCTCCGAAAAATCTTTTATCGCATTTAGAAGTTCTTCGATGTTTTCGTAACGACTGACTCCTTCGGGGGTTTTATCATTATAAAGTTCTCTTAGTATTCCCGATGAGGAAGCAATTAGTTTGGCAAGCTCGTAGGCATTTTTCGACTTTATTTGAGCCGAATAACTTTTTATCATAGTTGCAAAACCCAAAATTTTATTGAGAGTGCCTGTATTAATTCTCAAGCCTGCCAACACCGACATCTCACTAATTATTTCCCATAAGCTTTTTTGCATTTTATCGGCAGCCACTATAATTTTTTCGAGACTCGTTTTCCCGATTCCACGTGCAGGATAGTTGATTATTCTAACCAAAGCTTCTTCGTCTTTATTATTTATTACCAGCCTGAAATATGCTAAAAGGTCTTTGATTTCCTTACGTTTATAAAATGATAATCCTCCAAATATCCTGTAAGCAATATCTTTTTTCCTCAAAGCTTCTTCAATTGACCTTGATTGGGCGTTGGTTCGATATAAAATCGCAAATGAATTGTTTGCCAATTGATAATTCATTTTGTTCTCGAAAATCGAATTTGCAACTAAAAAACCCTCTTCATTATCTGTAGATGCTTTAAGAAGCGGAATTTTTTGTCCGGCTTCGTTGCTTGTCCATATTTCCTTGAAAATTTGATCTTTATTATTAAAGATCACTCCGTTTGCTGCTTTAACTATGGTTTGTGTTGAACGATAATTTTGTTCTAATTTAAAGGTTTTTAGATCGGGATAATCTTTCTTGAAATCCAAAATATTTTGGATATTAGCTCCTCTAAAAGCATAAATACTTTGCGCATCATCGCCAACAACACAAATATTTTCATCGTTTGCAGCTAATTTTTTAGTTATTAAATATTGTGAAAAGTTTGTATCCTGATACTCATCAACGAGAATATATTTAAATTTTTGCTGATATTTAAATAAAATATTCGGAAAATCGCGAAGCAAAACATTTGTATTAAATAACAAATCATCGAAATCCATTGCATCGGCTTTTTTAACACGATTTGAATATATTGAATAAATGATTCCGATTTTGGGCTTAGCAGCCATTTCATCAGTTTCCTGAATTTCTGTATTTTCGTTATATTCTTTTGCAGAGATCAAATTGGTTTTTGCATTTGAAATACGGCTGAGAACATGATTTGGCTGATAAATTTTATCATCAAGATTTTGCTCCTTTATTATTGCTTTTATCAAACGTTTTGAGTCATCGTTATCATAAATTGTATAGTTTGAAGGATAACCGAGCAAATGGCCTTCTACTCGTAAAATTCTTGCAAAAATTGAATGAAAAGTTCCCATCCAAACGTTTCTTGCATCTGTGTTTTCTATCAAGGAAAAAACCCTTGCTTTCATTTCTCGGGCAGCTTTGTTTGTAAAAGTCAAAGCAAGAATATTAAAAGGATCTATTCCGAGGCTTAATAAATGTGCAATCCTGTAAGTTAATACACGTGTTTTTCCCGAGCCTGCACCGGCAATTACCATTACAGGACCTTCAACATGAGTAACAGCCTGTTTCTGAACTTCGTTCAATTCCTTTAAAATATCTTTCACAAGTAATATATTTTTAGAAATGCAAAAGTAGTATTTTTAAAAACACTCTTGCTACATTAATTCGGATGGCTAAAATTTATTTTGGGATAATCGGACATGAAATTTATCGAAATTTTTCATCTTTTTAAAACAATATTTGTACATTTGCCGAAATTTTTAAACATTATTTATAAATGAAAAAAGGGAACTAATAATGAAAAAAAAAGTAATTATTATTGGTGCTGCGGGAAGAGATTTTCACAACTTTAACACTTATTATCGTGGAAATGAGAATTATGATGTAGTGGCTTTTACGGCTGCTCAGATTCCCGATATCGACGGAAGAAAATATCCTGCTGAATTAGCAGGTGATTTGTACCCGGACGGCATCCCAATTTACGCAGAAGAAGATCTCCCTAAATTAATTCAAGAACTAAAAGCTGACGATTGCGTGTTTGCTTATAGCGATGTTACTTATAGAAAAGTTATGTCGATGAGCGCTATTGTTAATGCTGCCGGTGCGAATTTTATTTTATTAGGACCGGAAGAAACTATGGTAAAAAGTACAAAACCTGTTATTGCTGTTGTTGCAACACGAACAGGCTGCGGAAAAAGCCAGACATCAAGAAAGGTTATTGAGTATCTAATGGAACAGGGTTTGAAGGTTATTGCCATTCGCCACCCTATGCCTTATGGTGACCTTGTTGAACAAAAAGTTCAGCGTTTTGCTACTGTTGAAGACCTGAAAAAACACAAATGTACTGTTGAGGAAATGGAAGAATATGAACCTCACGTGGTACGCGGTAATGTGATTTATGCAGGTGTTGATTATGAAGCTATTGTTAGAGCTGCTGAAAATGATCCTGATGGATGTGATGTAATTATTTGGGACGGTGGAAATAATGATTTTTCATTCTACAAACCCGACCTTACAATCACTGTTGCCGATCCTCACCGACCGGGTGCTGAATTGAATTATTATCCGGGCGAAGTCAATGTGCGTCTCGCTGATGTAATTGTTATCAACAAAATGGACACAGCCTCTCCCGAAGGAATTCAAACTGTTCGAGAAAACATCGAAAAAGTAAATCCTAAAGCTATTGTTATTGATGGTGCTTCTCCTATTTCTGTTGACAATCCATCATTGATCAACGGCAAAAAAGTATTGGTTGTTGAAGATGGACCGACTTTGACTCACGGCGAAATGAAACTTGGAGCAGGAACTGTTGCTGCAAAAAAATTCGGCGCTACCGAGTTAGTTGATCCTCGCCCTTTTACTGTTGGTAAACTCAGCGAAACTTTCAAAATTTATCCAAACATCGGTATTTTATTACCGGCTATGGGTTATGGGGAGCAACAATTGAAAGATCTTGAAACTACTATTAACAACACTGAATGCGATGCAGTTGTTATTGGTACACCAATTGATCTTAACCGAATTATTAAAATTGATAAACCTAATACAAGGGTTTATTATGATCTTCAAGAAATCGGAAAACCTAACTTAGATGAAGTTCTTTGTGAATTTCTTGAAAAAAACAGTCTTTTTAAAGGTGGATGTTGTTGTTGTAAATAATATCAGAAAGGCGGCTTTTTAGTCGCCTTTTTTTTGTTTTTTTTTAATCTTTATCTTTATGAAAAACACTAATTCAAAGCATTCTGATATTCTAAAGCAAATAATTGAGGGTAACGAGGAATTCATTTCTAAAAATCATCCAGATTATTTTCTGTCTCATTCCAAATCACAAAACCCTTTCATTACTTTATTGACTTGCTCTGATTCAAGGGTGCAAACAAATGCCATTTTGCCTGATTCGATAAATAAAATATTTTGCATCGAAAATATTGGTAATCAAATTTTACCATCCGAAGGCTCGGTTGATTATGGAATATTACATCTTAAAACTCCTGTTTTTTTAATTCTCGGACATTCGGATTGTGGAGCCGTAAAAGCTTTTATGCAAGGATATGAAACGGAGCCGAAAAGTATAAAGCTTGAGCTTGATTTTCTTAAAAATGCAAATCTGAACTTGGATAAAAATTCAGGTGATTTTGAAGAAATACTTATGCAAAATTCATTGAAAAATATAGATTATCAGGTAAATATTGCTTTAAATAAGTATTCTGAAAAAATCAAAAATGAGGAATTAATCGTGATTGGCGCATTCTATGATTTTTATAATGAATTGAATAATGGCTTTGGTAAATTAAATATTATAAGTATGAACGGAAAAAAAGACAATTCGAAAAATGATTAACTTTGAAAATATTATCATAAACCCATTCGTCTAATTATGGAAAATAAAAGTTTAGTTTCGATTAACGATTACACTAAAGAAGAATATCAAAAAATTCTAGATCTTGCAGAAGAATTTGAAGTAAGAACCACTCAAAAAATTCTTGAAAATTATGTGGTTGCCACATTGTTTTTTGAACCCTCAACACGTACGAGGCTTAGTTTTGAAAGTGCGGCTTCACGTTTAGGAGCAAAAGTTATCGGTTTCACGGATTCTGCTTCCACGAGCGTAAAAAAAGGAGAATCATTGAAAGACACAATATTGACGGTCAGCAAGTATTCCGATATTATTGTTATGAGGCATCCTCGCGAAGGAAGTGCAAAATATGCAAGCGAAGTTTCACCGGTTCCGATAATTAATGCCGGTGACGGTTCAAATCAACACCCCACTCAAACTCTTCTTGATCTGTATTCTATTCGTAAAACACAAGGCTCACTTGATAATAAGGAAGTTGCATTTGTAGGTGATTTGAAATTCGGACGGACGGTTCACTCGCTCGTAATTGCTTTATGCAGCTTCAACACAACTTTTCATCTTGTTTCGCCTGTCGAGCTAAAACTTCCGAGTTATGTGAAAAAACATATAAAAGAAAGTAATTTAACTTATTATCAATATACTGATCTTAGTGATGTAATCCCAAAGGTCGATATTTTGTATATGACCAGAATTCAGAGAGAACGTTTTTCCGATCCTATAGAATATGAAAAAGTTAAGAATTCATACATCTTAAAAAACAATATGCTTAATAATTCCAAAGATAATCTGAAAATTTTACACCCACTTCCAAGGGTTAACGAAATTACCGAAGATGTTGACAGCAATCCGAAAGCATATTATTTCCAACAGGCACAAAACGGAGTATATGTTCGTCAGGCATTATTAACTACAATTTTAGGAGCTAAATAAAATGAAGAATATCCCAAGAAAAGAATTAAAAGTCTCTGCTATAGAAAACGGAACCGTGATTGATCACATTCCTTCGGAGAATGTTTTTCAGGTTGTTAAAATGCTGAACCTGAAAAATATCGGAAGTCAAATTACAGTTGGTATTAACTTGGAAAGTAAAAAGTTCGGTAAAAAAGGTATCTTAAAAGTAAGTGATATATACTTTGAAATAGAGGAAATTAACAAAATTGCTTTGGTGGCTCCTTCAGCAACACTTATCGAAATTAAAGACTACGAAGTTATTTCAAAAAAGAATATTTCAATACCGAATGAAATTATGAAGTTTGTAAAATGTTTCAATCCAAACTGCATCACAAACCATGAAAACATTACTACAAAATTCAATGTAATAAAAGAAGAAGGCGAAGAAGTTAAACTTCATTGTACTTATTGTGATAAAATAACTAAGAAGGAGAATATTACGTTTATTTAATTCTATTAATAATCAGGTATTATCGGATAGAATAAATAGTCAGAGTTATTCATTTTAACCAGATAGCCTTCAGTTGGGTTAAGGTTCCCTATTCCATTGACCCAGTTTGGCCCGATCTTGCGAAGTGTATTTCCGTTTGAGTTTCTTATGAAATCAAGAAAAATATTGCAAAAAGTTACAATGAGGAAATTCAAATTAAGCACCCAAATTTAATAGCAATGAACAGCCCCGGAGAAAGTATTGTATGTTACAATTATATTATTGTATTTTACTCTTAATAAAATCAAACAATAGCCTGACGCCAATGCCTGTTCCACCGGGAACCCAATAATTGAATTTATTATCGATAAATGCCGAGCCTGCTATATCAAGATGAATATATGGATAATCGGTGAAATGCTCAAGGAATTTTCCGGCTGTAATTGCTCCACCGTCAACATTACCGAGATTTTTAATATCGGCAATTTTCGATTTCAACGATTCTTCATATTCTTCCCAAAACGGAAATTCAACAATACGTTCATAAACATTCATTCCGCTTTGCTTCAACAATTCCATTTCTTTTTCGGAATCGGTACCCATAGCTGCAATCCCGAATTTATCAATAGCTCTCATAGCTGAACCCGTAAGAGTTGCACAGTCTATAACCAATTCGGGGTCGAATTTTTTCGCATAACTCAATGCATCAGCGAGAATCAATCTTCCTTCGGCATCAGTATTAATTACTTCAACCGTACTTCCGTCAAACATTTTTATCACATCGCCGGGAACATAAGCATTTCCATTCACTCTGTTGTCGGTTGCCGGAATTAATGAAATCACATGAACCGGTAGTCTCGCTTTTGCAATAGCTGCAATAGCACATGAAACCGCTGCCGCTCCAGCCATATCAGATTTCATGCCTTCCATGAAATTTCCGGGTTTTACGTTCATGCCGCCTGTATCGTAAACTACTCCTTTTCCGACAAAAATATAAGGTTTTTTGTTGATTGCATTTTCGGGTTTCCATTCGGCAATCGTAAAAGTTGGTGGATCAATGCTTCCGCTATTAACGGCAAGAAGGCCGCCCATTTTCAATGCTTCTATTTTTTTCTTATTCAAAATTTCAACCTTAAAACCCGATTCATCACTCATTTCCTTAATTTCTTCCGATAGCTTTGTTGCGTTCAAGGAATTTAAAGGTTCGTTTACAAGAGTTCGGCATTTTAAAGTAGCTGAAATAATTACATTTAATTCTTCAATAGATTTTTCATTAACTTCCTTAGAAAAAATCTTTATTGACGATAATGAGTTTTCTTTCTCTTTAGGATCTTTAAAATATTTTAAAAACTGATAGTTTGCCAGAGCCATTCCTTCGGTAAAAGCCAAAACCTCAGCAGAATTGCCTTCAACATCATTGATAATTATTTCTTTAATTTTATTATCATTCAAAATGGAAACAAATTTATCAGCCTCTTTTCGGCATAATTCAAGAACCTTATATTTTGTATCCTTAATTTTTTCTTTAGGATTGATAAACTGAACAAATATCCAACTTTTGAGCCTGTTAAAAGAAATCAAATTTTTCTTATTCTTCTCATTTTGTTGTTTTGCATATTCAAGCTCCTCCTTTGAAAGAATATCTTTATCAATATTTTTTATATCCTTAATAATGTAAACAATATTATTTTCTTTACTTATTTTAGATGTTTTTGTGATTTTAGTAAACATAATTAATATTAATTTTGAAAAATTTCTGCAAATCTAAAAAATTTTAAGGATTTTCAGTCAATTTGATTTATTTAAACAAGATAATAATTTGTTGAAAAACAAAAGAATGATGGATATAAAGAAATCGAAATTATTTGAAAAAGCATTAAGTTTTAATTTTTTAGGTTCTGAAGAAGGATTGTTTTTATATGAAAACGCATCCACAGCCGAATTAATGCACATTGCCAATGAAATGCGTCAGGAAATAAGTCCGGGAAATAATATTGGTTGGATAATTGACCGCAATGTGAATACTACGAATGTTTGTATTGCCGGTTGCAAATTCTGTAACTTTTCTTGTTCGCCAAAATCTTCAAAAGCATACGTAACTTCACTGAAAGAATATAATAAAAAGGTAAATGAATTATTTAAACTCGGTGGTAATCAGATATTATTACAAGGCGGAATGAACCCTGAATTAGGAATTAATTTCTATGAAGATTTATTCAAAACTTTGAAATCAAATTTCCCTAAACTAAAACTTCATGCTTTAGGCCCACCCGAAATTGTTTATATTTCAAAGAAAGAAGGGATTTCATTTTCCGAAACCCTAAAAAGATTAACTGCCGCCGGCCTTGATAGCCTTCCCGGAGCAGGTGCCGAAATTTTGGTCGATCGGGTAAGGAATTTTTTATCAATTAATAAATGCACCGTAAAAGAATGGCTTGATGTTATGCGTGAAGCTCATAAATTGAATATTTTCACATCGGCAACTATGATGTTCGGGCATATAGAAACAATGGCCGAAAGAATACAACATTTAATCGCTATCAGAGAAGTGCAAGCCGAAAAACCAAAAAACGCGGTAGGGTTTACTTCATTTATTCCCTGGCCTTTTCAGGATGAAGGAACTGTTTTAAGAAAGCAATATAATGTGAAAAACTCTGTTTCGGCCAATGAATATATTCGAATGATAGCTCTCAGCAGAATCATGCTACCAAATATTAAATATATTCAACCTTCGTGGCTAACAGTCGGGAAAACAGTAGCTCAAATTTGTCTTCATGGAGGGGCTAACGATTTTGGTTCCATTATGATTGAGGAAAATGTTGTTTCGGTCGCCGGTGCCGATTATCATTTCGATGCACGAGGAATACAAAAGGCAATACGAGAAGCTGAATTTACTCCCAGGCAAAGAAATCAGGCATTTGAATATTTCTAATTAAAAAAATTAATAAATGGATAGCTTCTTCAGTTTATAGCTAATAAATCTAAATTCTTAATTCTCAAATCCAAATTTATATGTTTCCACTTTTTTCTAAAAAATCCGTAATTTATTAGAACTTTGCATTTTTTAATAATGCAGCTTGATAAATGAATTATCTGACAGTTGAGAATTTAACTAAGTCGTATAATGCGAAAATCCTTTTCGAGGAAATAAGTTTTGGTATAGAAAAGGGTGAAAAAATTGCTTTGATAGCAAAAAACGGTGCCGGAAAAACGACTCTTCTGAATATTATTGCCGAAAAGGATATTCCTGAAAATGGGAAAGTTGTTTTAAGGAAGGATTTAAAACTTTCTTATCTCCATCAAAATCCTAAAATGAACGAAAATTTTAGCGTTATGGAAGTTGTGTTCGATTCCGATTCCGAACCTATCAAAACCATACTCAATTATGAAGAAATTCTTGAAAAAGTAAACAACTCCAATACGCCCGCAAATCAGAAAGCACTTGAGAAAAGTATGCAGGAAATGGATGCTCTTGATGCCTGGAACTATGATACAAAAATTAAGGAAATATTATTTCGATTTAAGATTTTTGACTTATCGCAAAAGGTTTATGAATTATCGGGCGGACAGCAAAAAAGGCTGGCTCTTGCAAAAATAATTACCGAAAAATCCGACTTCATCATTCTTGATGAACCGACTAACCATTTGGATGTTGATATGATTGAATGGCTTGAGAGCTATTTAAATAATCTAAACACAAGTCTTTTTATTGTTACTCACGATCGCGAATTTCTCAATAATGTTTGTAATGAAATAATTGAGCTTGAGAATGGGAATATTTACAGATATAAAGGAAATTTCTCATATTTTTTGGAAAAAAAAGCCGAACGTGAATCTTTGGAACTGCGTGAAATCGAAAAAGCAAAGAATCTTTATCGAACCGAACTCGACTGGATGCGCCGAATGCCACAAGCAAGAGCAACCAAAGCAAAGGCTCGGATCGATGCTTTCTATCAACTTGAAACAAAGGCAAAAAAGAGAATTGATAATACGGCCCATGAATTGAATGTTGAAAGCCGGAGAATGGGGAAAAAAATTCTTGAAATAAAGAATATTTCAAAAGCTTTCGGAGAAAAAAACCTTATTGATGATTTTTCATATACTTTCAAACGTGGTGAACGAATAGGAATTGTTGGTGAAAACGGCTCCGGGAAATCAACTTTTTTAAATTTGATAACAGGTTTGATTTCCCCTGATATTGGTGAGGTAGTTAAAGGGCATACCATTGAATTTGGTTATTATACACAAGAAGGCCTGAAGCCGATTAAAGATAATAAGGTTATTGATATTGTAAAAGAAATTGCCGAGGTAGTTCCGATGGGTAAAAAATCCTTCTCTGTTTCTCAATTTCTTGAATATTTTAATTTCCCCCATTCATTGCAATATAATTATTATTCAAGTCTTAGCGGTGGAGAAAAACGGCGTTTATATCTGCTAATTACTTTGCTGAAAAGTCCGAATTTTCTTATTTTGGATGAGCCGACAAATGATCTGGATATACTCACTTTAAATCTTCTCGAAAATTTCCTAAATACTTTTCAAGGATGCCTTATTCTCGTTTCTCACGACAGACAATTTATGGATAACCTTGTAGATCATTTATTTGTTTTTGAAGGAAATGGAAACATAAAAGATTATCATTCTTCCTATTCCGAATTCAGAAAAAACAAACTCACCCACGAATCACGCTTAAAAAATCTGCAAAAAAGCGAAAAAGAAAAAACAGAAAAACCAAAGCAAATAATTCAAAAGGCAACTTACAAACAAAAAAAGGAATTTGAAAAACTTGAAATTGAAATTGATCAGCTTGAGAGCGAAAAAAAGCAAGTTATTGAAAGGCTTAACTCAGGAAATGAAACTTCAGAAGAACTACAAAAGCTTTCCTCAAGGTTTGGTGAAATTGAAAAACTCCTTGAAGAAAAAGGCGACCGCTGGCTTGAATTAAGTGAGTTAATGTAAGTCCGATATTGTTTTCATAGTTAAAAACATCTTTCCACTATCAGGCAATAATATAAATCCATATCTTTCATAGAATCTAATAGCCTGCTCATCAATCGGTTCAACAATTACAGCCATTGAACCAATCTCACTCTTCGAAACTTCATAGCTTCTTTTTAATGCATTCATTAATAATAATTACTTTTGCAGCCATGCAAGAAAAAAGCGAATATCAATATTTCACTTTAAACAATGGTATCAGAATAATTCATCGTTACCATGATAATAATGTGGCCCATTGCGGAATAATAATAAATACCGGAACAAGAGACGAAACTGAAGCCGAAAACGGCATGGCACACTTTATTGAGCATATTATTTTTAAAGGAACAAAAAAGCGAAAGGCATTTCATGTTTTAAGCCGACTTGAAAATGTTGGAGGTGACTTAAATGCTTACACTTCAAAGGAAGAAACTTGTATTTATGCTTCGTTTTTAAATAAATATTATGACCGTACTCTGGAGTTAATCTCCGATATCACTTTCAATTCAATTTTTCCTGAAAAAGAAATTGAAAAAGAGAAAGATGTTGTAATTGATGAAATTAATTCCTATAAAGATAATCCGGGGGAAGAAATTTTTGATGAATTTGAAGATGTTATTTTTAAAGGCCATCCCCTTGGAAGAAATATTCTCGGTAATACGAAAACACTAAAAACATTTAACAGAAATAATATTAAAACTTTCATCAGTAACAATTATCACACTGACGAAATGGTTATTTGCTCAGTAGGTAAAATTAGTTTCAATAAACTTACTCAGAAAATTATCAAATATTTCGGCGACATTCCCAAAACTGTTAGGCCTTACAAAAGAAAAAATTTTAGCGAATATAAAGCTGTCAGAAAAGAGTTGTTAAAAGGTATTTATCAATCACATTGCCTAATTGGAAATATTGCATATAAACGATCAGATCCATTGAAAACAGCAATGTATCTTCTGACTAATATTCTCGGTGGGCCGGGATTAAATTCCCGCTTAAATCTCGGACTTCGCGAAAAACACGGTTTATCATATAATATAGAATCAAATTATACGACTTATTCCGACATAGGTGTTTTTAGTATTTATCTCGGAACCGAAAAAGAATTTCTTGAAAAATCAATTTCGCTCGTTCATAAAGAACTTAAAAAACTTCAAGAAAAAAAATTAGGCATTATGCAATTACACATTGCAAAGCAACAATTTATCGGGCAACTTGCCATTTCTTATGAATCAAAATTAAATGAATTGCTTTCGATCGGGAAGAGCTGTTTGCCAAATAATAAAGTTGACTCCCTCAAACAAATAAATCAACGAATTGAAAAAATCACAGATGTAACTTTACTTGAAATTGCAAACAAAATATTTGATATAGATCAACTTAGTACATTGATTTATTATACAAAATAAATATTTTCACTTTATTGGCATATGAGAAATTTTGTGTATATTGCACTGAATTAAGTTATATGTTCTGAAAAATATTGTTCATAAAAAATAAAATCATATCAATATCAAAAGATTTTATAAAGAAATTTCCTGAAAATAGCTATGTGTGGATCGTTGAAGATATTATTTCGGAAAAGGAATCGAACCTTCAAGGAAATTCGCCTAATTATTACGATAATAACGGAAAAACCTATGTAAACCCAAATGATTTGGAATCTCTTAAAGGCAACACAAAATCAATAGAAAGTGATGGTAATTATTCAGGAAATCAAGCAATAAGAAATCAATTTTTGGACCCAATAACCTTAATCCCAGAAAGTAATTTTCTATTAATATTTAAACTGGTTAAAGTAGGGAATAAAATACAAGGTGTTGATCTTGAATTTGAACTTTTAAATATAAGTGGAGAATTTGTTAAAAATTTTTGGCTTCAGGCCGAATTATTAAATAAAAAGGGAGAATTTCTAAAAGCAGAAGAGATTCTAATTTTTGAGAATATTGAAATTAATCAAATTGCCAAAGCGACAGGAGTTTGGGAAAGAGTTGATGCTTACAATATTGGTTTTATAAAAATCAAACCCTACGTTATTGAAGCATGTACACAAAGGAATTTTAAAGAAACTCAGAAGATATTTATCCAGCCAAATATTTTCGATATCGTTGTTACTTTCTAAAACATCATAATGTTTAAATACTGCTTGCCCGAAAAAGCCAATTTCTACGTTATACTTATTCAAGAACTCAATAATTTGAAATTTCTGCGTTAAATCAAAGTATGATGATTTGTTTAAAATTTCAACAGAATTATTATGATCAATAAAAAAATATTAGAATACTCAGAATCACACACAACCAAAGAACCTGAATTATTAAAAAAACTTTATCGAGAAACTAACTTAAAAGTTATAATGCCAAGAATGTTGTCAGGCCATTCACAAGGAGTTTTACTCAAATTATTTAGTTGGATGATTAGGCCAAAATATATTCTTGAAATCGGTACTTACACCGGATATTCTGCCATTTGCCTTGCAGAAGGATTAACCGATGAAGGGGAATTAATAACAATTGAAAAAAATCCTGAGGTTGAAGATATTGCAAGACGATATTTTTCAGAATCGGGACAAAGCGAAAAAATTGATTTTCGTATCGGAAATGCGAAGAAAATAATTCCTGATCTAAACCTGATTTTTGATATTGTTTTTATCGATGCCGATAAAGAAAATTACTTAAACTATTATAATTTAACAATAGATAAGCTTCGCAAGGGAGGAATAATTATTGCTGATAATACACTTTGGGAAGCAAAAGTTTTACAAACTCCAAATCAAAATGATAAAGAAACCATTGGAATACAAAAATTCAACGACTTTGTACAAGCTGACAAAAGGGTTGAAAACATTCTACTGCCAATTCGCGATGGATTGACAATTATTAGAAAGTTGTGATTAGGTTTCGTGTTTGAAGTTTCTGGTTTCCAAGTTCCTTGTTCCTTGTTCCTTGTTCCTTGTTTCTTGTTTTTTAATCTAAATTTCCAGCCGAAAACTTCCCACATCTTCAGTCCTTCGGCTTCCAGCTTCCGAATTCGTACTCCTTTCTAACAAAATTTTATTTACTATCTTGAAATCGCTTAAAGCTTTTTTCTAATTCACCTTAAACTTAAATTCAATTTTAGCAAGTTCATTATTTGCTTTTTCAATTTTGTTTTTTAGCTCAATTTTAAAATCAATTACTTTTTTTCTTATATTTTCATCATCAATAGCAAGGATTTGAGAAGCAAGTATTGCGGCATTTTTTGCAGCATTTAAGCCTACTGTGGCCACCGGAATTCCGGGAGGCATTTGCAAAATAGAAAGTATTGAATCCCAACCATCTAAACTTGCTTTTATTGGAACTCCAATCACAGGTAAATGAGTCATGGAGGCAATAACACCGGGCAAATGTGCAGCCATTCCGGCAGCAGCAATTATTACCTTTATGCCTCTGCTGTGAGCATTTTTTGCAAATTCTTCTACCTTTTCCGGTGTACGATGTGCCGATAAAGCATTGATTTCAAAAGGAATTTCCATTTCATCGAAAAACTTTGCAGCACTCTCCATTACAGGTATATCTGATGTACTTCCCATTATTATACTTACTATTGCTTTCATGTTTTATATATTATTTGGAATGCAAAAATAAAGAAATTGTTTCTTGATTTTAGAATTATCAAAATCAAAAAAAATAAATTTTTCATAACTCACTTAATTTTAAACAAGTTTAATTGCAGGAAAATTAATTATAATTTCGTTTTTATAAAAATACTACTTTCGCAGACAAGGATTTTACTTCGGGATTTTCAATGATCTTTCCGAAAAAAAATATCCTTGTTGAAATAATTTTGGAAAATATGAAAAAAATTAAAGTAAAAGATTTAGAATTTTCTGTTTCTATCACTGCCGATGAAATTGATAAAGCCACTCAAAAAGTAGCCGAAGAAATTAATCGTGACCTA
This sequence comes from Bacteroidales bacterium, assembly GCA_016342645.1. Classification (GTDB taxonomy): domain Bacteria; phylum Bacteroidota; class Bacteroidia; order Bacteroidales; family JAEINX01; genus JAEINX01. Next base: position 18,803 of record JAEINX010000011.1, read on the forward strand.
AAAGGCAAAACACCTTTGTTTCTTGTGATTTTAAACGGTGCTTTTATGTTTGCTGCCGATCTTTTTAAAAAGATAAACATAGAATGTGAAGTTTCATTTGTAAAACTTTCGTCTTACGTGGGAACAAAAACAACATCCACAGTCAGAGAATTAATTGGGCTGGATGAAGTATTGAAAGACCGCTATGTTGTTATAGTTGAAGATATTATCGACACAGGAATTACTATGGAAAACACAATTCAGAAACTTAAACATCTTGAAGCTGCCGATGTTCGAATTGCAAGCCTGCTATTTAAACCCGATGCATTTCAAAAAGATTACCCAATTGATTATATAGGTATGGAAATTCCAAATGAATTTATTATAGGTTATGGTTTGGATTATGATGGATATGCACGAAATTTGCCGGATATCTACACTCTGATTAAATAATTTAGTAATTTTGAGAAAAAAAAGCATGGAAACTTCAATACAAATAAATAAAATTATTGACCAAATCGCTATATTTGATAATAGCTCAAAAATATCCTTGATTGAAAAAATATTAAAAACTATACAAATTCATACAGATGAGAAAACAATATCAAAATTAACCGAATTGAATGGATTGGGAAGTAATATCTGGAAAAACATTGATATTGAGAGATATATTGAAAATGAAAGGCAATGGGATTAATTAGTAAAATAAGTAATAAGATAGTTTTTATTTATACTGCACCATTAATCTATTTTATTGAAGGAAATTCAAAATACCAAAAGATTTTAAATAAAATATTTGACTTAAACGTAAAAAGAAAATTTAAGTTTATTACTTCTACTCTAACTTTATTAGAAGTTTTGGTTCTACCAATTAAATTAAATAAATTTGAATTAGTAAAAAAATTCGAATCTATATTAGTTAATTCTGAAACACTAAGAATAATTGATTTAGATAAAAAGATCGCAAGAAAAGCTGCGGGAATAAGGGCAGAGTATAAATTCAAAACACCGGATTCTATCCAACTTGCTACTGCAATAGAATATTCAGCGGCTTATTTTCTCACAAACGATAAAAAATTAAAAGTAAAAAACATTGAGTCGATTATTCTTGAGGATTTTATTATTAACTGATAAGATATAATTATAAAATGGGCATTTCAAATTTTGTTGATTACGTTAAGATAAGCTGTCGTTCGGGTCGAGGTGGGGCAGGTTCTGCCCATTTTCGTCGCGAAAAATTTATCCCCAAAGGTGGCCCCGATGGAGGAGACGGAGGAAGAGGCGGGAATGTTATTATTAAAGGTAATGACCAACTTTGGACATTACTTCACCTCAGATATACAAAACATATTAAAGCAGGCCATGGTGAAAGTGGTGGATTGCAACGCAGTACGGGAGCTGATGGTGCTGATGTTTTTGTTGAAGTACCCTTGGGAACGATAGCAAAACATGCAGAAACCGGTGAAGTGATTTGTGAAATCACAGAAAATAACCAAACTCATATTCTCGTGAAAGGTGGACGTGGAGGTTTAGGAAATGACCATTTCAAATCCTCAACAAATCAAGCACCACGATATGCGCAGCCCGGTGAACCCTTGCAAGAGGAATGGATAATTCTTGAATTAAAACTCCTTGCCGATGTTGGGCTTGTCGGTTTTCCAAACGCAGGAAAATCGACTTTGCTTTCGGTTGTTTCCGCTGCGAAACCCGAAATTGCCGATTATCCTTTCACAACCCTCCGGCCAAATCTTGGAATAGTATCCTATCGCAACGAAAAATCTTTTGTTATAGCCGATATTCCGGGGATTATCGAAGGTGCTCATGAAGGAAAAGGTTTAGGTTTAAGATTTCTAAGACATATTGAAAGAAATTCGATTTTGCTTTTTTTAGTACCTGCTGATTCAAAAGATATTAAAAAAGAATTTTATATCCTTCTTAACGAATTAAAACAATATAATCCTGAGCTTCTTGATAAATCCCGATTGCTGGCAATTACAAAATCAGACTTGCTTGACGAAGAATTAACCCAGGAAATAAAAAAAGAGTTTTTTGACATTCCATATGTTTTTATTTCCTCACTTACAAACAAAGGCTTGACTAAATTAAAGGATTTGATTTGGAAGGAATTAACATCTGATTTTGAATAATGATCGAAAAGATAATTCTTTGGGATAATGATGTTTTTCTGTTTTTGAACGGATTGCATAATTCGTTTTTCGATTTTCTAATGTATTGGATAAGTAACAAATATATATGGATACCATTATATGCTTTTTTTCTATTTTTGATTATTAAGAAATATAAATGGAAAAGTCTTATGGTTTTTGGTTTTATAATTTTACTGATTTTACTGAGCGACCAGATTTCAGTTTTTATTAAAGAATCGGTGCAACGCTTTCGCCCGACTCATCAGGAAAATATTTCCGCTTTGGTTCACACTGTGAAAAATTATAAAGGCGGTGATTTCGGATTTCTTTCGTCTCATGCATCAAATTCATTTGCTTTGGCCATTTTCCTTATCGTACTTTTCGGGAAACAAATAAAATATTTTACACCTCTAATAATCTTTTGGGCTGCATTAGTTGCTTATAGTCGAATTTATCTTGGCGTACATTATCCGGGTGACGTAATTGCCGGAGCTTTGCTTGGAAGCATTTTAGGGTTAATTTTGGGGAAATTATCTGTGTTGAGTTTGAAGAAAATACCTTTTGATTTAAATAAATATGGCTAAAATATCTATTTCACAATTTGAAATATACTTTGCTACTTTGTTGTATATTAATTATAACATATTTTACATCTTGTTATATTTGACAAAAAAAACAAAAAATCATTTAATAATAGTAGATAAAATTTAGATTATGGGATTAAGAGAAGTAAAATTTGAATTAAAAAAGCTTGACAATGAAACATTGATTAAGCATATTTCTGAGCTTTATAAAAAATATAAACCAGTAAAAGAGTATTTTGACTTTTATTTCAATCCAAACGAAGACGAAATACTTAATCAATACAAAGATAAAGTTAGAGATGGATTCTTCCCAAAAGGTGGAGATAGATTAAGGTTGTCAATATCGCGAAAAGCTATTAATGATTTTAAGAAATTAGGCACATCAAAAGAGAGTTTAGCAGATTTACTATTGTATTATGTTGAATGTGGAGTTGAATTTACTAACGAATTTGGAGATATTGATGAGAATTTCTATACCTCCGTTGAAAACACATATGATACCGCACTTGAATTAATGGAAAATGAAAATATTTTGAGTAAATTTAAAGACCGAGCACTTGAAATAGTAAATGAAACCGAAAATATTGGATGGGGATTTCACGACTATTTGGGAGATTTATATTATGAATATTATAAATAAATACATCATTCAACTATCAATATAAAGTATTTATCGAAAATACTAAATATTAGCACTTTAACTTTAAATAAACAATAAAATAAATTATTGTAAAACTATATTAAACCTATTAGATATTCAATAATTCAACATTAGTAACTTCCTCAAGAATATAGCTTACAATCGTAAGAATTATACTATAAATCAGAGCCCAGATAAATCCGTTAACCTGAAATCCTGAAATCAATGCACTTGCTATTAGAATTACAACAGCATTAATTACAAACAGGAATAACCCAAATGTAATTATTGTGATCGGGATTGTCAGAAAAACCATAATCGGAGTAATAAAAACATTCAATAAAGTTAAAATCAATGCAACCCATAAGGCTGTCCAAAATGATTTCACACTAACACCCGGCAAAATATATGCCGAAAGTATTACTGCAAGAGCCGAAACAACTAACCTAATAATAAAGTCCATAATAATATTTTTTAAATTTGTAAGTAAAAATACAAATAAGAATTGAAAGACTCAACTATTCTGTAAAATAAACAATAATCTAATTCATTTAAAAAACTTGATATTTTTGGATAATGCACTCCAAAAAATTTAATTTTTGTGCAAACCCTTAATAATAATTTGCTTAGTTAAAATTTTTAAATCAGTTTCAATACGAACGAAATATAAACCCTGTGTGAAATTTTCAGTATTTATTTTAATTGATTCACTTTTGGGAATACTCTGGTAAACAATAATTCCCGAATAATTAAATAATTGAATTCTATTTATTTTTGATTCTGATTGAACAATAACATAATCAGAGGCTGGATTGGGATAAACAGCAAATATTTCATCATTGAGTTCATCAATACCTGGCCCAAACTTGAAGAAATTAATAATACTGTATTTTCCATCACCCTTAGGATAAGTTCTTTTCAGATATGATGTTCCGTAAGGATTTAAAATTTCATATTCACAAATTAACTCAATCTTTTGATAATTATCCCAAATTTTGAATTGCATATCGTTCCCTTCTACATATCCTTCTCTTTCAGTTAATGTGCTAAAAATAGCCAATTCGTTTTCAAAATAATTTTCAGAGGAAATTCTTATGGCTCCAACAACTATATTTCCATCAAAAGCTGCAACTTCATCGCCAATTTCTAATCCTTCCACATATATTGTGTAAATCGGATCGGCTGCATTTCCTCCATTAAAGTAAAAATGAGTTGGGGTAATTCTATCCTTAACAATAGCGCTTTTTACAGCAGTCGCAGGATAGATTAACTCATCCTCGGCAAACATTTTAACAAGATAACCTTCGCCGGGTTGACAATCGCCGATTCCATTTACCCATATCGGCCCAATTTTGCGAACCGTGCTTCCATCTGAATTTCTTATAAAATCAAGGTTATCGTTAAGGATAACTTCAAAAGCATCGAGTGCATTGATTGAGTAATCAAGGAAATAACTTATAAATTGGAATCCTGTTTCAAGTTCTATTGGAGTTGAAATACTAACTTTTTCGCCGGTAATACTTAACACTTCTTCACCAAACATTTTGAAAAGGTATCCTTCCGAAAATATCCAATCACCTATACCATTCACCCATATTGGTCCGATTTTTCTGAAAGTCCCGCCATCGGTGTTTCTTACAAAATCAAGATTATCATTCAAAATATCCGTTAAAACAATTTCCATATTCGCTTCTTCGGGAATCAAATAAGTAGAAACAAACTGATAACCTAAATTTAAACCTATATCCTGAGTTTCCTGGCCGGAAGCATCCAAGCCTCCCGAGAAACAATATACTTCACCACCGCGTCCACCCAGTATCATTTCCATTGAACCATCGCCGGTAATATCCGGGATGGCGGAAATTGCGTCAACAGCCGAGCTAAAAGGAATTGAACATAATTCCGTTCCATCAGTGCCATCTAAGAAATAACCATAATTATTTGAATATAATGTTCCGATTATCACATCATTTATTCCATCCCCATTGATATCGGCAATTTTATCAACATTCCATGATTTGTCGGCAAGAGGGTGTAACCAAATGTTTTGGGCATCGTAACCGCTAATAACTACTCCATTTGTTCCACTATGAGCAATCAGAATATCGGAATAGCCGTCACCGTTCACATCATCTAATTTTTCGAACCTTAGGATTAAAACATATCCGAGACTTCCGGAATGAATTTGAGAAGCATTTGTAGGATCAAGAAAATAAAAATTGCCTGAGAAATCCCCTGCAGCAACATCATTAATACCATCGTTATTAATATCACCCAAAGATTCAAGTGCCCAGACTGATGAACCGGCCGTAATAAAAGTCCCTTCAACAAATCCCGAAGCACCATTTATAAAGGCAACTTTTCCTTCAGTTTCGCTCGAATTTGTTGCACCTGCGGCAACATCAGGAATACCATCAGAGGTAAAATCTTCAACACCGATTACGGAAAATACGGCTCCATTAAGAAGGCGTTCCCAAATAGGATCACCATTTAAACCATTAAGGCAATAAACTCTTCGAGGCCCCGCATTATTGCCATCGTTGCCAGTAGCTGCTAAAACATCATTAATTCCATCATTATTATAATCATACTTACTGTCAACCTGATAGAGCCATCCACCATCGCCGTATTCGTGAGTATCGTGCACCCAAAGTGTTTCTCCGCTGAATCCGGAAATTGCGATTATTGATCTTCCACCCCAGGCAGTACCGATTATTACATCCTCATAACCATCAGCATTTAAATCGTTACAAGAATTTAATGAATTTTGATTGTATAATGAACCCGCTTCATTTTCCCACACAATATCACCATTATTGAAAGAATTACCATTAAAAGCTCTTACGAAACCGTCTTCGGAAGCAACGATAACTTCTGCAATTCCATCACCATTAATATCCTGAATCGGAACAATTCCTTTTGGACTATTATCATAGCTTGTGCTAATTGTGTAATGCCATAGATTTTCTCCAATCGGAAATTCCATTTCAACACCTGCTCCGGAAACTGTCATTTCAACAGGATTATTATTTAAATCATTATTGTAAACATTTACTATTGAATTGTATGAAATACTTTGATCAGGATTAAACCAAATCCTAAACTCAGCAGAACTTAATACTCCAATTTCAAAAGGAAAATCAATAGAATTATCAACAATAAAAGCCGGATCATCAGGTAGAATATCTTCAATTATTAAAATTTCGTCTCCAATATTTTCTATTTCAAATATCCAACCTACTAAAGCATTCATTCTTACATTCCCAAAAGAATGCGTTGTAATAGGAATGTTAATATTTGGGCCTGAAATAACAGCTTCTCCGGTTAAATTAACTTCAACCCACGGAGTAACGGGATCATCTGATTCAACCGTGATAATTGTATTTAAGGATCCAATTTCTGGTGGAGCATAAATTAAAGGTATTTGAATAAAATTACCGGGTGAAATTGTTTCCGGTAATGGATAATCATAAAAAATAGGTGGGGATGATGGGGCATTAACATAATAAACTGTAAGGTCAGCATTACCGTTATTATAAATTGTCATATCCCAAATTGAGCTATCACCTACAGTAACAGTTCCAAAATTGTGGGATGTTTCGGGTAAATAAATTTCAGGAGTTCCTGAACCTCCCAGATCAATTTTATACAGTGTACTGTTTGAAGATAATGCACCATCAACATACCAAAGAAATTGTCCGTCAAAAACTATTCCGGCCGGTTTGGCATTTTCGGAAGGATGGTTTTCAAGAACATTTCCCGATTGATCTGTTTTATATATCATATTATCATAATAATCTGCAATCCAAAGATTTTCGTTTTCTAAGCAAATATCCCAGGGTTGATCTCCTGGGGCTTGAAAATTCTCCAAAATTGCTCCTTCTGCATCAACTTTATATATTGTACTTGGATCGGGATAATACGTGCAGACCCAAAAATCGTTATTATCAAAAGCTATTCCCGACATATAATGATCAGGCAAATCAAACTGAGATATTAGATTCCCTGACAGATCAAGTTGGAATGCCTGAGCCGGTTGACTGGAAGAACCTGCATGATCGGTCGCCCATAAGTATTGGCCGTCCCACGTCAGGCCGAAACAGTCTTCAATTGTACTGCTTGAAAACAGCAATTGGCTATTTCCTGTGGCCGGATCAAAACGATATACTTTATCGCCGTTGCTTCCGTAAATTCCACTATAAATATATGTTCCATCAAATGCAAGCCCTGAGGCTTTGCCGGGAATTGAATATGTGGCAACAATTGTCCAATCCCTTGTTAAAAAATCATTTTTATCAATGGTTTGACCCGAAATAAATAAGAATGATATTAAGTTGAAGATTAAAAAGTAAATTTTTTTCATGATTTTTCACTTTTAAATTTTAATTATATTTCATTCATACTACTACTAATAAGACAATTACATCATATTATATTGTTTTGTAATCCTATTTTCTACAAAAATAAATATTTTTTTATTATAAAAAAATATTTTTGAAAAATAAAAATGCTGAATCAACTTTTTTTTAGAATAAATTACCCTAAAGTTATAAATAATTATGGTTATCGTACAAAATATTGTAGGCAAAATAATTTCTGCATATTTTAAAAATCAGACATGGAAAGCCACTATATTGGAAAATCCATACGAACTCTCCCCGAATGTTGAAAAGCTAAGTTCATTTTTTCCATTACTTCAATCATCCATTACTCTAAAAATATTTTCATAGAGTAAAATATGAGTTAATTTGTGAATTTAGTGTCTTTTAAAAATCCGTTTTCGGATTTAAAGCAAAAACACAAATTTGAATCTATAAGTTTGAATTTATTTCATCTAAAGTTTGCTTCATTTGAGGAGCCATTTTAAAATACGACTCAAGCATTTCGCAAGAATAATCGGGACAGTAAGCACAATTTTTCAGAGATTTAGAGCTGCAACACTCCCGTACTTTACAAACTTTACAATGGCTAAAAACTATTTCGCCGGTCGAAAGACATCCTTCGCAATTAATATCCTCAGGCTCTATTTTAACTGAATAGTGCTGTGACCAGAGCTTTGCTGTTTCTTCACGTTTGTCATTGTCATTAGTTATCGTTGCAATGTAAGCATTACACTCGTTACATTTTAGTCCACACATAGAAATTATTTCTTCCATTTATTTATTTATTTAAAGGATTTAACAATGTGATATGAAGAGAATATTGAAATGAAGGTAAAGGTGCATCTGTTGAAGTTTTAGTGTCTGAAAGTAATTGAATTGCCCAACAATTGTGATATTCCTTATTGTTCATATTTTTATTCTCCCAATATTTTGTTTAAAAATAAATTTTCATAGTTTTTTAATATTATTTTTTAGTGCAAATTCAAAGCATTGTTGATTAAATTACTGAAAGTCTAACGATTATCGAATAATCAATTTTTTAAATTCCGAAATTTCTTTATTATAAAAATGGAGATAATAAATTCCTTTTGGAAGTGAAGTATAATCAAGTTGCTTTCTATAATTTTTTTCAATAAAGTTATCAATACTATGAATATTAACTATTTCACCATAATTATTATATAATTCGATATTAATATTTTTTAACTGCTCAGCAAATAAAATTGTAAATATCCCTGTTGTAGGATTTGGGAAAATTGCAATTTTTGATTTGGATTTAAATGCTTCGCTAATTCCTATTGTTGATTTGAAAGTAATTGCAATTGAATCAATTACGGCACAACCATCTAAAGTTACAAACACTTTAATATCTTTAGTTCCTAAACCTAAACCACTTGAATCAACAAGTATAGTCTGTGTTGTTTGCCCTGTTGACCAAAAATATGTATCAAAACCACTTCCTGAATCGAGGATTATTGATTGATTATCTTTGAGAGTAGTATCATTTCCTAATGAAACTTCAGGAGCCTGAAAAATACTTACGAGAATAGTATCGCTTAAAACACAGCCATTTGGGACATTGAAAGTATAAGAGACATTAGTTGTTCCTATTCCTACCAAAGAAGGGATAAAAAGAGTATCCACAACTGCCTCGCCAGCGAAAATCCCTCCCCGAGGTATCCCGATCATATGAGCAGTATCGGTAACACCACAATATACATTTTGCAAGTTCTCTACTGTTAACTCAGGAGTTATTTTTACTTGAATTATTGCCGTATCGTTTTTTGAACAACCGTAAATATCTGAAACTGTTACAATATATTCAGTTGTATCTCTCGGGCAAGTAATTATAGTTTCGGTAGTATCACCGGTATTCCAAAGATAATCAACGCCTCCGCTTGCTATCAGCTCGACACATTGGCCTCCGCAGATTGTAGTATCGGGCCCAACCTTTGCGTCAGGAAAAGGGCTAACTCCAACGATTATTGTATCAGTATTTGTACAAAAATTCCATAATGAGCCTGTAACGGTATAAATTGTTGTAGTATCAGGTGAAACAATAATACTATCATTCTCACTTCCTGTGCTCCACAAATAAAAATCGGCACCGGTCGCCGTTAAAATAACTTCTTCTCCTATGCAAATTACAGTATCGTTTGAATGTGTAATAATTGGAGATGGTATCACTCCTATAATTACACTATCGGAAGTCGAACATCCGGGATACTTGGTTGCTGTTACCACATATTTTGTTTCAACTAAAGGGCAAACATTAACAGTATCAATTGTATCGCCTGTATTCCATAAATAAGTATCACCCCCTGAAGCAATTAAATCAAAACATGAATACTTACAAATTATGGAGTCCTGAAAAGGTATTAAAATATTATAAGGGTAAGGAACTACCTCAACATCAATTGTATCAGTTGCAAAACAATTATATTCATTATATACAATTATCCAATACGAATTAGAAGTATATGGACAAACAGTGATTTCAGGCGTATCGTCTCCTGTACTCCACAAATATGAAACTCCTCCCGAAGCACTAAGCTCAACACAATCGCCTTGACAAATAATTGTATCGGGAGAAAATACTGCATCCGGTATAGGATTAACCGTAACTTTTACACTATCGGAAGCAGGGCATCCTACACTATTAACAACAGTGACGTAGTACATTTTGGTACTATCTGGACAAACTTCAATATTTTGTGTTGTATCTCCGGTACTCCAAATATAATCAACCCCTTCGGAAACCGATAAAGTTGTACAATCTCCTGAGCAAATTATAACATCATCGCTTGCCTGCGCCTCGCAATCACAATAATCTTCGGGGAAAACAATACCCGGAATATCACATAAACGTGTTCGAAATAACATTTTTTCTTCTCCGTTTGGTAGCATTTCAATATAATCCATTGCAATAAAGGCATCACGTTGTAGCTGGCTTTGTTCGGCTATATTTAAATAGTGCTCAGCATTTTCGGACGCAGAAATTATAATTTTTCCATCCCAGTTAAGATTAATGAGTGATTGGTTTGAATACAACCCGTTATAGGAGGATGAAGTTCCACCATCAACTTCAATTGATGTTATTGCCACATCAGAGGTAACGATTAAAGATAGGCTATAAAACCTAAGGTCAGTTGGCAATTCTCCATCAAAAGTAATTTCAAGTTTATTATCACTTAGTTCTGTATTAACTTGTACTATGTTATTTATTATCAAATAATTTAAAATGTCTTCTTCAGTAGTCATCCAAACATTATCAAGCCCGAACTTTCCGTAATCTTCTTCAATCTGGTTCATATTTTGCTCAAAATTTGGGAATGAATATCCCCAACTTCCATTATTTATGGAATGGCTAAAAAATGATCTCCAATAGTGTTTACCATCGACACTTTTTTCGGCAATTGCATCAACGGAATCTGACAAATTTACTTCACTGATAAGATTTATTCTTCTCATTTTCAAGGTATCCCAATTAGAAATTGAAGTAACATCTACACCATAATAATATATATAAGGATTGGATAAAGGGCCTGTGCCTTCGTTATAAGAAGCTATGCATCCTTCATCAAAGGCAAAAGTTGTATAATCAACATTTCCATTTGGTACAACAAATATGTCCATTTCGATACCACCTTCAGTAGCTGAGAGAGTTTTTAATTTCACATAACTATAATTTCTGGCAATGGAATAATATTTGTCGGAAGCATAATTAGGCGATAAAGCATGATTATAGATTCCCCACTCATTTTGATACATCTCAATTATTTGACTCCAAGTAGTATAGTACCCATTTCCTTCAAAATGAACATCCTGTCCAAATTCGTTATTAAAAGAAAACATTGCTGAACTCATCTTGAAAAAAATATCAGTTCCACAACCATCGGTGTATTTCAGTCCTTGATAATATGTTCCGCTAATTTGGCCTCCTTGTAAAAACGGAAAAGCGTGAGTGTAAATATTTTCAAGCCCATCGTCAAGATGAATACTAAAGGCAAAGTCCTTATTGTATTTCAAGGCAGCTTTTTCAACAGCAAAATCTTCGGGTGGATTCATGAAAGTAATAGTAACTTTATTTACACCAACATTTTGAGCATCAATATTAATGTTAGAAAATAATAGGATACCTGATAAAATAAAAAAATGTAATAAAATGCTTATATATCTCATTTTTATAATTTCTAAAGTTTCGCACCAAATTTAAACAAATTATCATTAAGTATTTTAATAATGCTCCTAAAAAAGAATAAATATTCAACAAAAATCATATTCAATTCGATTTCTAATGACAATTTAATAAAGTTTAATTGATTAATTCTTGTTGTGTAAATTTCCTTTTCTGTTCACCAAAATATTTATATCAGATACCAATAATAACACTTTATTCATCTGATTATCTTTACATAATCTCAAAGACAACAAACTTGAAAAAATTTTATTTTAGCCTATATTGAAAAAAAAATTAGTTTTGCATAATAATTGATTTTCAGATATTAATTAAAATCTAAAAAAAAATTAAAAAATATTTTGACAAATAAAAACAAACTTGTAATTTTGCACCCCCAAAAATCAAAGTAATAAGAAAGAGATAAATATATTATGATAATTATTCCTGTAAAAGAAGGCGAAAGCATCGACAGAGCATTAAAAAAATTCAAAAGAAAATTTGAAAAAACAGGCGTTGTAAAAGAATTAAGAGAAAGACAAAAATTTACAAAACCTTCTGTCATTAAAAGAGAACAAAAACTTAAAGCAATTTATGTTCAAGGCTTAAGAGAAGCCGAAGAAAATTAATTGATTTTTTTTAGAAAGTGACTTGATTTTTTCAGAATATTATTATATATTTGATTAATGTTTCTTTCTAATTTTGTTTGATGGCTACAGATAAGTTTAAGAGGTATTTAGAGTATGAGAGACGGTATTCTACCCACACATTAAAAGCATATCAAAAGGATATTGAGCAGTTTTTTTCCTTTTTAAAGGATGTTTATGCAATAGAATCTGCAAAACTTGTCAATCAAGCAATAATTCGTTCATGGATTATAAGCCTCAAGGAAGAATCCATTTCGACCCGCACAATTAACAGAAAAATTTCATGCCTAAAAACCTTTTTCAGTTTTTTGATAAAAGAAAGTGAAATTAGTAATAATCCCATGCTAAAAATCCTATCTCCCAAAACTTCAAAAAAGCTTCCCACATTCATTGAGGAAGAAAAAATGGAAATACTTTTCGATGAAGTTGATTTTGGAGAAGGCTTTGAAGCGGCAAGAGATCGTTTAATATTAGATATTTTCTATTCAACCGGTATTCGATTATCTGAATTGATTAACCTGAAATCTGAAAATATTGATTTTAAAAAATTTCAAATTAAAGTACTCGGAAAACGAAATAAAGAAAGAATAATTCCGTTTTCAAAAGGTATAAATAATTTGATATTGAACTATATTACCCTTAAAAATAATTACTTTAATAATAAGATAACGGATAGTTATTTATTTTTAAGTAAAAGCGGCAAAAAAGCGTACCCTAAACTAATTTACCGAGTAGTAAATAAATATTTATCGAAAATCACAACCCTAAAAAAGCTTAGCCCTCACGTTTTGCGTCATACTTTTGCAACTCACATGCTGAACAATGGTGCTGACCTAAATGCCATAAAAGAACTTTTAGGACATTCGAATTTATCAGCTACACAAATTTATACACACAATTCAATCGACAAATTAAAAAAAGTTTATAAACACGCCCATCCCAGGGCATAAAACAAAGAGATTATGCAAGTTAATTTTAACACAGTTCACTTTAAAGCAGACAAAAAACTAATTAATTTCATCACAGAAAAGATTGAAAAAACCACCGGTTTATTCGATGGTATTATTAGTAGTGATGTAACATTAAAATTAAACAACAACGAGGGTGTTGAAAACAAGATTGTCGAAATCAGATTAATTATTCGTGGCTACGACCTCTTTGCAAAAAAACAAAATAAAACTTTCGAAGAGGCAACTGATAATGCTCTCGAAGCCATCAAGAAACAATTAAAAAAATATAAAGAAAAGCTAAGAAAGTAATATTTTAAAAATATTTGTAAAAAACGTTTGGTAATTCAAATAACTTTTATATTTTTGCAAACCTTTTTTAAGAAGGGTCTTTTTTTTGTTAAAAAGCGTTGGCATTGTGAAGAAAATGAGTTTTTTGTCAAATTTTGACACTTAAATTTTCGACATAATTAAATTACGAAAAATAAAAAAAATTCCGGAAAGACGGAATTTATTGTGAAAAAACACAATTTGATATATTGAATTTAGAAACACATAAGTTTATTGCCGATGTAGCTCAGTTGGTAGAGCAGCTGATTTGTAATCAGCCGGTCGGCGGTTCGAGCCCGTCCATCGGCTCATTAATTTGAAATTTATGGGGAGATACCAGAGCGGTCAAATGGGGCAGACTGTAAATCTGTTGGCGAAGCCTTCGGAGGTTCGAATCCTCCTCTCCCCACAAAATTATTTTTAATAAAAAAATTAATAATAATTGAAGTTCTTTCAAATAATGAAGAAAAATAATAATGAAAATTCTTAATTAAATTAGAATTTTCGAAGGAGAACCCCATCTCCATTAACAATAAGCGGAAATAGCTCATTTGGTAGAGCGACAGCCTTCCAAGCTGTAGGTGGCGGGTTCGAGACCCGTTTTCCGCTCAAAGTTAAAGCCGATGTAGCTCAGTGGTAGAGCACTTCCTTGGTAAGGAAGGGGTCACGAGTTCAACTCTCGTCATTGGCTCTAATATTTAATTATTAATAAAAAACAATTATAAAATAAGTCTAACATAATTTAAACATTTTTTGATATGGCAAAACAAAAATTTGAACGTACGAAACCGCATGTTAATATAGGTACAATTGGTCATGTTGACCATGGAAAAACCACACTGACTGCTGCAATTACCTTAAATCTTCAAGATAAAGGTTTAGCTACTTTTACATCTTTTGATGCAATTGATAACGCTCCTGAAGAAAAAGAAAGAGGTATTACTATTAATACTGCTCATATAGAGTATGAAACCGCTAACAGACACTATGCACATGTTGATTGCCCTGGTCACGCCGACTACGTAAAAAACATGGTAACAGGTGCTGCTCAAATGGATGGCGCCATAGTAGTTGTTGCTGCAACTGACGGACCAATGCCCCAAACTCGTGAGCATATACTTTTAGCTCGTCAGGTTGGAGTTCCTAAAATCGTTGTCTTTATGAACAAAGTTGATATGGTTGATGATGAGGAATTATTAGAATTAGTAGATATGGAAATAAGAGACCTACTTTCATTTTACAAATTCGATGGTGATAACACCCCTATAATTCAAGGTTCAGCTTTAGGAGCATTAAACAAAGAAGAAAAATGGATTGGTAAAATATTTGAATTAATGGATGCTTGCGATGAGTGGATTCCATTACCAGAAAGAGATGTTGATAAACCATTCCTTATGCCGGTTGAAGATATTTTCTCAATCACAGGTCGTGGAACAGTTGCAACCGGAAGAATTGAAACAGGTGTAATTAATTCAGGCGATCCTGTTGATATTATCGGTATGGGTGCTCATAAACTCAAATCAGTTGTAACAGGAGTTGAAATGTTTAGAAAAATATTAGACAGAGGTGAAGCCGGTGATAATGCAGGACTTCTTTTACGAGGTGTTGACAAAAAAGAAATTTGTAGAGGTATGGTAATTGCCAAACCCGGTTCTGTAACTCCACATAAAAAATTCAAAGCTGAGGTTTATATCCTTAAAAAAGAAGAAGGTGGACGTCATACACCATTTCATAACAGATATCGTCCTCAATTCTATTTCAGAACAACCGATGTTACTGGTGAAATCATGTGCCCCGAAGGAGTAGAAATGGTAATGCCTGGTGATAACCTTACAATAACTGTAGAACTTATTTCTGAGATCGCAATGAACAAAGGATTAAGATTTGCAATTCGTGAAGGTGGAAGAACAGTTGGAGCTGGACAGGTAACCGAAATTATTGAATAAAAAACAATAACAAGGAAAGTTCTCTTTAAATAAATTAGAAATCTTTACTTATTATTATATTAAAAAATGTTTAATAAACGGGTGTAGCTCAATTGGTAGAGTAGTGGTCTCCAAAACCATTGGCTGTGGGTTCAAGTCCTACCACCCGTGCAAATTTTAGATAAAATGGCAAAATTTAAAATTGTTTCTTACGTAAAAGAGTGTTATGATGAATTATTACATAAAGTATCATGGCCTTCTTGGAGTGAATTACAAAACAGTGCAATTGTTGTATCCATTGCTTCCCTTATTATAGCACTTGTTGTTTATATGATGGATATTTCATTTCAAAAAATATTAGAAAATTTTTATAAACTTTTCTAATATGTATTTTATCTAATTTTTTAAATACTTGATAACAAAACAGTATAAAAGCTGTTTAACTTTTGTATGAGCGACCAAATAAAAAAATGGTATGTAGTCCGGGCAATCAGCGGAAAAGAGAAAAAGGTAAAAGAATACCTTGAATCTGAGATTAATCGCTTAGGTTGGCAGGAATATATTACGCAGGTTCTTATCCCAACGGAAAGAATTTATCAAATCAGAAAAGGAAAAAAAATCAGCAAAGAACGAAATTATTTTCCCGGTTATGTTTTGATAGAAGCAATCCTTTCAGGTGAAATACCGCATGTAATTAAAAACATACCTAATGTGCTTGGGTTTTTAGGCACAAGTGGTGTACCTAATCCACTTCGTCCGGCAGAAGTCAATCGGATCTTAGGAAAAGTTGATGAACTCGCCGAACAAGGAGAAGAGGTTAATGTTCCGTTCATTATTGGAGAAACCGTTACTGTTACTGACGGGCCTTTCAATAGTTTTAGTGGAATTATCGAAGAAATTAACGAAGAAAAGAAAAAATTAAAAGTTATGGTTAAAATTTTTGGTAGGAAAACACCCCTTGAGCTTGGATTTATGCAAGTTGATAAAGAATAAAGTTATCAAGAAATTTCTCTCATTATATATCTTTAAGTAATAAAAAAATGGCTAAAGAAATAAGCGGATTAATTAAATTACAAATCAAAGGTGGAGCTGCAAACCCATCGCCACCGGTTGGACCAGCATTAGGTGCAAAAGGTGTTAATATCATGGAGTTTTGCAAGCAATTTAATGCGCGTACACAGGATAGTGCCGGAAAAATTATCCCGGCAATTATAACTGTTTACAAAGATAAATCATTTAGCTTTATCATTAAAACTCCACCCGTTGCAGTTCAGTTAATGGAAGCAGCTAAAATTCAAAAAGGTTCAGCCGAATCTAATAGAATAAAAGTTGCATCTGTTACATGGGAGCAAATTCAGACAATTGCAGAAGCAAAAATGGTTGACTTAAATGCTTTCACTTTAAAATCTGCGATGAGTATGGTTGCTGGCACTGCCAGAAGTATGGGACTAAGAGTAAAAGGAGATTTTCCTTTTTCTGAAAACTAAAATTGTTTTTTTATAAAACAAATTAGTTTTTTAGTTATAATTATTAATAAAACTTGAAATGGCTAAACTGACAAAAAAACAAAAAGAGGCTTTAGCTAAGTTTGACGAAAATCAAATTTATTCATTATCTGATTCAATTGATATTGTCAAGAAGACATCTTATACAAAATTCGATGCTTCTTTTGATATTGACGTACGCCTTGGAGTTGATCCTCGGAAAGCTAACCAAATGGTTAGAGGTATTGTAACCCTTCCACATGGTACTGGTAAAACCAAAAGAGTTTTGGTTTTATGTACACCCGAAAAAGAAGATGAAGCTAAAGAAGCCGGTGCTGATTTTTATGGACTTGACGAATATGTTAAGAAAATAAAAGACGGCTGGACTGACATCGACGTTGTTATTACAATGCCGAGCGTAATGTCAAAAGTTGGTGCCTTGGGTAGAATATTAGGTCCTCGCGGATTAATGCCAAACCCAAAAACAGGTACGGTAACAATGGACATTGCTAATGCCGTTAAAGAAGTCAAAGCCGGTAAGATAGATTTTAAGGTTGATAAATTTGGAATTATTCATGCTGCAGTTGGAAAAGTTTCTTTCGAAAAGGAAAAACTACTTGAAAATGCAACAGAACTTATTCAAACAATTATTAAACTTAAACCATCCTCGGCAAAAGGTACTTATGTAAAATCAATTTATGCATCGAGCACTATGAGCCCGGGAGTTCAAATTGAACTAAAATCAGTAACACTGTAAATTTGTCTGGTAAACTTTAGGAGAAAAAACTATGATTAAAGAAGAAAAACAAAAAATTATTGAATCTTTAGCTGAAAAGCTGGATAATAGTGATTATTTTTACCTGACAGATATCTCCGATTTAAATTCAGAAGCTACAACTAAATTGCGTAGGTTGTGTTTCAAAAAAGATGTTAAATTACAGGTTGTTAAAAACACATTGCTCAAAAAAGCAATGGAAAAAACCAACAAAAATTTTGAATCTTTATATGAAACATTAATCGGCCACACTTCAATAATGTTTGCCGAAGCTGGAAACATTCCCGGCAAACTAATTAAAGAATTTAGAAAAACTTCCGAAAAACCCATTATTAAGGGGGCTTACGTCGAAGAGATGACTTATATAGGTGATGACCAACTTGAGTTTTTATCATCTATAAAATCTAAAAACGAATTAATCGGTGACATCATCGGATTACTACAATCACCGGCAAAAAATGTTATTTCTGCACTACAATCGGGTGGCGGAAAACTTGCCGGAATTCTAAAGACCTTATCAGAAAAACCTGAATAAGGCATAATATTATTATTAATAAATGATTAATTTTATTAAATCAAAAACAATTAAAAACTAAAATAAAATGGCAGATTTAAAAGCTTTTGCAGAACAATTAGTTAATTTAACAGTAAAAGAAGTTAATGAATTAGCTAACATACTTAAAGAAGAATATGGTATTGAACCGGCAGCAGCGGCAGCCGTAATGGCAGCTCCAGGCGCTGGTGGTGGCGAAGAAACACCAGAAGAACAGACACAATTTGATGTTATCATCAAAGCTGCTGGACAATCGAAATTAGCTGTTGTTAAACTTGTTAAAGAATTAACAAGCCTTGGACTTAAAGAAGCGAAAGGATTGGTTGATTCTGCACCCGCTCCAATTAAAGAAGGTGTAACAAAAGACGAAGCTGAAGCATTACAAAAACAACTTGAAGAAGCCGGAGCAGAAGTAGAGGTTAAATAATGATTAAGTGGTTGTAAATTACGTACTAAATTTAGACTACTTAAGATTTATTTCTTTTACAAAGAACTACTTCTGAATTTGGTAACTTCAATATTTCATTTAACTACTTAAAAATACTTTTACTTTGGCTACATTTAAAACTGACAGAATCAATTTTGCATCTACAAAGATTCATTCCGAAATTCCGGATTTCTTAGATGTTCAATTAAAATCATTTCAGGATTTTTTCCAATTGGAAACAAATCCTGAAAATCGTATTAACGAGGGCTTATTTAAAGTATTCAGTGAGAATTTCCCAATCACTGATGCAAGGAATAATTTTGTGCTCGAGTTTTTGGATTATTTCATTGATCCACCGAGATATTCGATTGACGAATGTATCGAACGAGGTCTAACTTACAGCGTACCTCTTAAAGCTAAACTTAAGCTTTATTGTACCGACCCCGATCATGAAGAATTCGAAACAATAATACAGGATGTGTACCTTGGTATGATACCGTATATGACCCCAAAAGGCACCTTTGTTATCAATGGTGCCCAAAGGGTTGTTGTATCACAGCTTCACCGTTCACCGGGAGTTTTCTTTGGAAGACATCTCCATGCTAACGGCACAACCTTGTATTCAGCTCGAATTATACCTTTCAAAGGCTCATGGATGGAATTTACAACCGATATTAACAACATAATGTTTGCTTATATCGACCGTAAAAAGAAACTCCCTGTAACAACTTTACTTAGAGCTATTGGATTCGAAAGCGATAAAGACATCCTTGAAATTTTTGGATTAGCTCAAGAAGTGAAAGTCAGCAAATCCGGACTTAAAAAAGTCATCGGTAGAAAATTAGCTGCAAGGGTTCTAAAATCATGGATTGAAGATTTCGTTGATGAAGATACGGGAGAAGTTGTTTCGATTGAACGAACAGAAGTACTTATTGATCGCGAAGTAGAATTGGAAAGCAAACATATCGACATTATTATTGAAGCCGATATAAAAACTATTTTGATTCATAGCGAAAGTAGTGATACTGTTGACTATTCAATAATCTTCAACACATTACAAAAAGACCCCGCAAACTCTGAAAAAGAAGCTGTTGAATTTATTTATCGACAGTTGCGTAATGCCGAACCTCCTGATGAGGAAACTGCAAGAGGAATTATCGATAAATTATTTTTCTCTGACAGACGTTACGATCTCGGAGATGTCGGACGTTATAGAATAAATAAAAAACTCGGACTAAATATTCCAAGCAATACGAAAATATTAACAAGAGAAGATATAATTGAAATCATTAAATTTTTAATTCTTCTTGTTAATGCTCAAACCGATGTTGATGATATTGACCACCTTAGTAATCGTAGGGTAAGAACTGTCGGCGAACAACTTCATAACCAATTTGGTGTTGGACTTGCCAGAATGGCTCGTACTATTCGTGAAAGAATGAATGTTAGGGACAATGAAGTGTTTACACCTACCGACCTTATTAATGCGAAAACATTATCATCGGTAATTAATTCATTCTTCGGCACAAATCAATTGTCTCAGTTTATGGATCAAACAAATCCATTATCTGAATTAACTCACAAAAGAAGAGTTTCAGCCTTAGGCCCTGGAGGTTTGTCTCGTGAACGTGCAGGTTTCGAAGTCCGTGACGTACATTATACTCACTACGGAAGACTATGTACAATAGAGACACCTGAAGGCCCAAATATTGGTTTAATTTCATCGCTTTGTGTTTATGCTAAAATCAATAAATTAGGTTTTATTGAAACCCCATATCATATTGTTAATGAAGGGTGTGTTGATTTAGCTGAAAAACCGGTTTATTTAAGCGCCGAAGAAGAAGAAAACAAAATTATTGCTCAGGCAAACACACTATTAAATGATGATGGTAGTTTTGTCAGAGATAAAGTTAAAGTAAGGTATCTCGCTGACTATCCAATAATTGAAAAAGAAAAAGTTGACCTTATTGATATCGCACCAAACCAAATTGCCTCAATAGCCGCCTCATTGATTCCTTTCCTCGAACACGATGATGCCAACCGTGCTCTGATGGGATCAAACATGATGCGACAGGCAGTACCCTTGCTAAATCCAGAAGCACCAATAGTTGGAACAGGTATTGAAGCAGGTGTTGCAAGAGACTCTCGTACTTTAATAGAAGCCGAGAACGACGGTATTATTGAATACGTTGATGCCAATAAAATTGTTGTCAAATACATAAGAAGCGAAGCTGAAAAAATGGTCAGTTTTGAAGAAGATGTTAAAACTTATAAATTAACAAAATTCACTCGAACAAACCAAAATACTTCGACTAATTTAAGGCCAATAGTTAATAAAGGTGATCATGTAAAGAAGAATCAAGTTCTTTGCGAAGGTTACGCAACTAAAAACGGCGAATTGGCTCTCGGAAGAAACCTTATGGTTGCTTTCATGCCTTGGAAAGGTTATAACTTTGAGGATGCAATTGTTATCTCTGAAAAAGTTGTTAAAGAAGACATTTTCACTTCAGTGCATATCGAAGAATTCACACTTGAAGTTAGAGATACAAAACGAGGGATTGAAGAACTGACAAATGATATTCCAAATGTTAGTGCCGAAGCTACTAAAAATCTGGACGAAAACGGCTTAATTAGAATTGGTGCTGAAGTTAATGAAGGAGATATTTTAATCGGCAAAATTACACCTAAGGGTGAATCTGATCCAACTCCTGAAGAAAAATTATTACGCGCAATTTTTGGCGACAAAGCAGGTGATGTTAAAGATGCTTCTTTAAAAGCACCTCCCTCTATGAAAGGCGTGGTTGTCAATAAAAAACTTTTTTCACGCGCAGTGAAAGACAGAAAATCAAAAGTTAAAGAGAAAAATTTAATTGAACACATTGATATTGAATTAAATAAAAAAGCTATTGAATTAAAAACAAAACTTGTTGAAAAATTAAATTACTTTGTAGCCGGTAAAACATCTCAAGGAGTTTATAATAATTTCAAAGAAGCATTAATTCCTAAAAAATCAAAATTCACTCAAAAATTATTAATGGGTGTTGACTATACAAATGTCAATCCAAATAGATGGACAACAGATAAAGAAAAAAATAATCTGATAAAAGAACTCGTAAATAATTTTAATGTTAAATACAAAGAATTACTCGGAAGAGCCAATCGTGAAAAATTCACATTAACTGTTGGTGATGATCTGCCAAACGGTATTGTTAAAATGGCCAAAATATATGTTGCTAAAAAACGAAAATTAAAAGTTGGTGATAAAATGGCCGGACGTCATGGAAACAAAGGTATTGTTGCAAAAATTGTTAGAGAAGAAGACATGCCTTATCTTGAGGATGGCACACCTGTTGACATAGTTCTTAATCCACTTGGAGTACCATCGCGAATGAATTTAGGACAAATCTACGAAACAGTTCTTGGTTGGGCCGGCAAAAAGCTGAACAAAACTTTTGCTACCCCAATTTTTGACGGAGCTACAGTTCAACAAATAAATGATTATCTTGATGAAGCTGAGCTTCCGCAAAATGGAAGAATTTATCTTCGAGACGGTGGTACCGGAGAACGTTTCGACCAACCGGCCACAGTCGGATATATATACATGCTAAAACTTCATCACATGGTTGATGACAAAATGCACGCTCGTTCAATTGGACCATATTCCTTAATTACTCAACAACCTCTTGGAGGTAAAGCACAATTTGGCGGACAAAGATTCGGTGAAATGGAAGTGTGGGCACTCGAAGCATTTGGTGCTGCTAATGTTCTACAGGAAATTCTCACTGTAAAATCTGATGATGTTGTCGGAAGGGCCAAAGCTTATGAATCTATTGTGAAAGGTGAAAATATGCCTACTCCAGGAATTCCAGAATCTTTTAATGTATTAGTACATGAATTAAGAGGTCTTGGACTAAATATTACTTTTGAGGAATAATTATTTCAAATTTAGCTTTTTTTCAATTAAATAATTGATATTTATTTAACATTTTTAGCAAAATCTCAACATATGGCTTATAGAAAGGAAAATCCCGTACGAAGTATTTTTTCAAAAATTATGATTAGCCTTGCTTCTCCCGAAACTATTCTGGAACGATCAAGTGGAGAAGTACTTAAACCTGAGACTATCAATTACAGAACTTACAAACCCGAAAGAGACGGACTGTTTTGTGAAAGAATTTTCGGGCCAATAAAAGATTGGGAATGTCATTGTGGTAAATACAAAAGAATTCGATATAAAGGGATTGTTTGCGACCGTTGTGGCGTTGAAGTTACTGAAAAAAAAGTACGCCGTGAAAGAATGGGACATATTCATCTCGTAGTTCCGGTTGCGCATATTTGGTTTTTCCGTTCATTACCAAATAAAATCGGTGCTTTACTTGGTTTACAAACAAAAAAACTTGATACGATAATTTATTACGAAAAATACGCTGTAATAAATCCCGGAATAAAAGCTGCAGATGGTATTAATTATCTTGATTTTCTTACCGAAGAAGAATATTTCGATATAATGGATTCTCTTCCACCCGATAATCAATATCTTGACGATAGCGATCCTGACAAATTTCTTGCTAAAATGGGAGCCGAAGCAATTCATGATCTTTTAGCACGTTTAGATTTGGATAAAATTTCTTATGAGCTTCGCCATAAAGCAAATACCGAAACATCTCAACAACGTAAAGCAGATGCTTTAAAACGATTGCAAGTTTTTGAAGCTTTCCGTGATGCTAAAACACGTATTGAAAATAATCCTGAATGGATGATAGTTAAAGTAGTTCCTGTGATTCCCCCCGAACTACGTCCATTAGTTCCTCTCGATGGAGGAAGGTTTGCTACTTCCGATCTTAATGACTTATATCGCAGAGTAATAATTAGAAACAACCGGCTAAAAAGATTAATTGAAATCAAAGCTCCAGAGGTTATCATGCGTAACGAAAAACGTATGCTTCAGGAAGCTGTTGATTCATTATTTGATAATTCAAGAAAAGCCAGTTCGGTAAAAACCGAATCGAATCGTCCATTGAAATCTTTAAGCGACAGCTTAAAAGGCAAACAAGGTAGATTCCGTCAAAACTTGCTAGGAAAACGTGTTGACTACTCAGGACGTTCCGTAATTGTTGTTGGTCCCGATTTAAAACTTAACGAATGTGGTTTACCAAAAGATATGGCTTCAGAATTATTTAAACCATACATTATTCGCAAGTTACTCGAAAGAGGTATTGTAAAAACCGTAAAATCTGCCAAGAAAATTGTTGACCGTAAAGATCCGGTTGTTTGGGATATTGTTGAAAACATTTTAAAGGGACACCCAATTATGTTAAACCGTGCCCCTACCCTTCACAGACTTGGAATTCAAGCTTTTCAACCAAAACTAATTGAAGGTAAAGCAATTCAACTTCACCCATTGGTTTGTACAGCTTTCAACGCTGACTTTGATGGTGACCAAATGGCAGTTCATATTCCCCTTGGAAATGCAGCCATTCTTGAGACCCAAATCTTAATGCTCGCCTCTCATAATATTCTTAACCCTGCTAATGGTGCACCAATTACTGTACCTTCACAAGACATGGTATTAGGTTTATATTATATTACTAAAGAGCGTAGAAGTGAACCAAATCACCCAGTTAAAGGAGAAGGTTTTAATTTTTATTCTCCAGAAGAAGTAATAATAGCCTATAATGAAAGACAAGTTGATTTACATGCAATAATCAACGTAAGAATCAATGATAAAGGTGAAACAAAAAATATTGAAACAACTGTTGGACGAATTTTATTCAACCAAGTTGTTCCCAAAGAATATGGCTATATAAATTCATTATTGACAAAAAAAGCCCTTAGAGATATTATTGGCAATATTTTAAAGAGCACAGGAACAGATACAACAGCTAACTTCCTTGATGACATTAAATCACTTGGGTTCAATATGGCTTTCAAAGGAGGCCTATCATTTAATCTTGGGGATGTATTAATTCCTCCAGAGAAAAAAGAATTAATTATTGAAGCAAATGCTGAAGTTGATGAGGTTATGAACAATTATAATATGGGTTTCATAACTTACAATGAAAGATATAATCAGATTATTGATATCTGGACACATGCAAACTCTCACCTTACTCAAACATTAATGAAAAAATTATCAACCGATAATCAGGGTTTTAATCCTGTTTTCATGATGCTTGATTCCGGTGCTCGTGGCTCTAAAGAGCAAATTCGTCAGCTCTCGGGAATGAGGGGATTGATGGCAAAACCTCAAAAATCGGGAGCAAAAGGTGGTGAAATTATTGAAAATCCAATTCTTTCAAATTTCAAAGAAGGCCTTTCGGTTCTTGAATATTTTATCTCAACTCACGGTGCCAGAAAAGGCCTTGCCGACACAGCCCTTAAAACTGCCGATGCCGGTTACCTAACACGTCGTTTAGTAGATGTGTCTCAAGATGTAATTATCACGGACAGAGATTGTGGAACATTACGAGGTTTATCTACATCGGTGCTTAGAAGAAACGAAGAAGTTGTTGAAACACTTTATGATAGAATACTCGGACGTGTTTCAGTTCATGATATATACCACCCTCTGACAGGTGAAATTATTATTAAAGGTGGAGAAGAATTCACAGAAGAACTTTGTGAAATCATTGAAGATTCACCTATAGAAACCGTTGAAATAAAATCTGTATTAACCTGCGAAGCAAAAAAAGGTGTTTGTGCAAAATGCTACGGACGAAATTTGGCTTCCGGCCAAATGGTTCAGAAAGGTGAAGCAGTTGGTGTTATTGCAGCTCAATCAATTGGAGAGCCAGGTACACAGTTAACCCTTCGTACTTTCCACGTTGGGGGTACAGCTTCCAACATTTCGATTTCTTCTAAGATTATTGCTAAATATGGTGGCATTCTTGAAATCGATGAATTAAGATGTGTTGAGTATAAAAATGCTGAAGGAAACACTTACGATATAGTTATTGGGCGTTCGGCAGAAATGAGAATTATTGATAAAAACACTCAAATCGTAATTACTTCGGGAAATATCCCATACGGAAGTAATTTATATTTCAAAAACGGAAGCGAAATACAAAAAGGTGAAGTAATTTGTGATTGGGATCCTTATAATGCTGTAATAATTTCAGAAGTAACAGGTAAAATTTCATTTGAAAATATTATCAAAGGCGTTACTTTTAGAGAAGAATCGGACGAACAAACCGGTTACCATGATAAAGTAATTGTAGAAACAAGACAAAAAGCTAAGAACCCTAATATAAAAATTCTTACTAAAGATAATGAGATAATTAAATCTTATGATATTCCTGTGGGAGCCCATATTGTTGTCGAAAATGGTAAGAAAATAAAAGCAGGTGAAATTTTAGTAAAAATTCCACGAGCTATCGGAAAATCAGGTGATATTACCGGAGGTTTGCCTCGAGTTACAGAACTATTTGAGGCAAGGAATCCTTCAGACCCCGCTAAAGTTGCTGAAATAGACGGAGTTGTTTCTTTTGGTAAAAAACTTAAAAGGGGTAATCGTGAAGTAATTATCACTTCAAAAACAGGTGAAGAAAAAAAATATCTTGTTCCTACTTCAAAACAAATACTTGCACAGGAAAACGATTATGTTAAAGCCGGAACTTGTTTATCGGAAGGAGCTATGACACCTGCCGACATACTTGCAATTAAAGGGCCAATGAAAGTTCAGGAATATATTGTCAATGAAATTCAGGAAGTTTACCGACTTCAGGGAGTGAAGATCAATGACAAGCATTTCGAAGTAATTGTTCGTCAGATGATGAGGAAAGTTGAAGTTGAAGATCCGGGTGATACTAAATTTTTGGAAGGTGAACTTATCAATAAACTCGACTTTTTTAATGAAAATGATGAAATTTTTGGCAAAAGAGTAATTATTGAACCAGGCGATTCCGAAAATTATATTTCCGGTCAAATAGTAAGTGCAAGAAAATTACGCGACGAAAATTCCTTATTAAAAAGAAAGGATAAACAACTTATTGAATCAAGAGATGCAAAAACAGCAACCGCACGACAGGTATTGCAAGGTATCACAAAAGCATCGCTTCAAACAACAAGTTTTATTTCAGCAGCTTCCTTCCAAGAAACTACAAAAGTTTTAACTCTTGCATCAATTAATGCAAAACGTGATAATTTACTGGGATTGAAAGAAAACGTAATAGTTGGGCATTTGATACCTGCAGGAACCGGTTTACGTGAATTTAAAAATATTATTGTCGGTTCTAAAGAGGAATTTGCTGCATTATCAGATTCAAAAGTCGATGAAGTGGAAGCTATAGATGAGGTTTATGACATTGAGAAATAGATGCTTTTGATATTCTAATATATTTGTAATCAAAAAATAAAACCTAAAAATATTTAATCATGGCAGAAAATCCAAATAAAAAACAGATCAATATTGAGCTTAACGATGAAATAGCCCAAGGTATTTATTCTAATCTTGCAATCATTACTCATTCAAATTCAGAATTCATTGTTGATTTTATTAAAATGATGCCCGGTATTCCAAAGGCAAAAGTAAAATCTAGAATAATTCTAACTCCTCAGCATGCAAAACGTTTATTAAAAGCTTTAAACGAGAATGTGTCTAAGTACGAAGCTATTCATGGCCATATTAAAGAAGCAAAAGACCCAATACCTTTTAGTCTTGGTGGCCCGACAGCTCAGGCTTAATAAAATTTATTAGAAGAATCTTTTATTACTTGTTTGCTAAATTTGGCTATTTAACCGGTCATAATTGGATTTTTTTTGAAAAGTATAAATCAATGAATTAATCATAAAAAATCCAGGATAAACCAAATTTTATTTCTGCATCACGCATAGGATAATGTGGAATCATAAAATAACGATATCCCGAAAAATGTGAATTAAAATGCATGTATTTTAAGAAAAATCTTGTTCTTTGAATTTTTACATTGACAAAAAAATCGGCATAAAAATAATTACCGGTTTTAATTTCATCCTGCAAATAAAAACTTCTCGTTGCCGGCATATATGAATCAGCATAGTATTCGGTATTATAAAAAACATCAATCCCGGGTTGAATATAAGCCGCTCCCTTAAATAATTTTAAATTATATGAAAAGCATGCATTTAAAATAAATTTCGGTAGCCTTAAGATATTTTCATTTGAAACATTTTGATATACTAATGAATTTTTTATATAAAAATTTCCAAGAAAAAAAGATTTATTTAAATATGCTTTTAAAACATTAAATGATCTTTCGTACTGAGCAGGCCTTGCAATGGTATCAAGATAAACATAATTTTTCAGATTATTGAAAACCACACCCGCTTTCAAATTCTTTTTTTGAAAATAGGCTTCAAATGAGCCAAAACCATGCTTTTTAAAATTATTGTCCCACCTGAAATGATTAGAATAATAATGTTCATAAAACCATCCCGGTTCTTTTAAAACATAATTCACGGCAAATGACAAAATTCCTACTTGTTTCTTTTCTTTCCAGAATATTTTGTCAAGTTTAGCTTTCCATGAAAAATCTCCATCGTTGAAACCTCCGGCTACATAATTCATTCCTGTACTTAATCTGAATCTTTTAAAAACAAGAAAAGAGATATTACCGAAAGAAATTAATTGATTATACTTTTTTTGTTCATTTTCCGACCATAAACTAATACTTACATGTCTTATTCCAAAATAAATATTGAAAGGTTTATAAATACTTAGGTTCTTCAAATTTTCATTGGACCAAATTATTTGATTCTCAAATTTAGAAACCGCAACCGAATCATAAGTAGAAGTCGAATCAAGAACTATGTCATACTTTTGATAAAAATCATTTAAAGGTGAATCCTCAGTATATAAAAATGATTTCCGTTTATATCTGAATGAATATGATAATTTGCCAAATGAAAATAGATTTCCTATTCTGGATTTTTTAATTGAATCGTTGAGATTTGATGAATTTTTAGTTAAATATAAATATTGATGTATAATAAACTCTGATTGTTTTATCTGATTTTCGGCGTTTTCTAAATTAACATTTATTAATCTCCTATCTGTTTCAATATTGTTTTCAAAAATAGAATCGGATTTTATTCCACCGTTTTCTTCAACATTTATTTTATTATGAATATAATTGACCAATACACCATATTTTTCATTTTTCGATTGGAACCTTGTATTAAAGTCGAAACTTTTATCATCAGATTTCTGACGAACATATAATCCTGGAGAATGTATAAATCTGAAATACAAACCAATATTGAAATATTTTGCCAAATTTTGACTATGGGTTCCTGTAAAATATTGTTCTTTTCTTTTACCCATTTCATAGAATAATTCGGTATAAGGAATGTATAATTTATAATATTTAGCCTTATTAATAGTCAACAAATAATTATCAAAAGCATCATTTCCAAAATTAAAACCAAAATCATTTTTAATTTTAAAAACAATGTTTTCGGAAGCTAAACCAAGGTTTCCAAGGCTTGAAACAAAGTTATCATCAATTTCAATTTCATCTCTTTCCTGAAAACCTATTAAAGAAGTGTCGATGTGATGCAATTCCGAAAATGCACAAGTATCAAGTTTTGAATAAAAATAATAAACATTCGAAGAATCAATTTGAATATCAATTGAATCATTATTGTCAGCTTTTACATTAAAGCCTAAAAACAAAACAATGAGAAACAATAATATAAAAATTATTTTTTTTAGCATAGATATTCTTTCGATTTCATAAAACGAAGATATAAATAAAAAAGTTTATCAATGCTTAATATTTATTTTTTCACATTTATAAATAAAAATGTCAAATTAATAATCATTATCTTTGGGAAAAAAATTGAAATAAAAAAAAGACTTAAAACGTATAGAATTAAGTCTTTTTTAATATTTTTTTTGAAAACTATTTTGAAGGTGGTGAATAGATATTAGCTGAATTTCTATAACCGGGTTTTTCCTGATACCAATCGTAATCAGCTTGTCCGCTACTTTCAGCCCAGCTTCCAAACTTGAGGTGAGCATTTAGAATTTCAACTTTCTCGACAGGATATTTGAATTCTTCAATTACTTTTATTGCCCAAGGTAAATTATTTTCGGTTTTATAATATCTTCCTGATGCCGGATCAGAATTATCACGGAAAGTACCAAATAATGATTCATCGACTAAATCTGTTGGTGGATGATCAGGTAAATGTATCTCATGGCTCCTGAGTTGATCTACTATCATGAATGGATTATATGGAGGTATCCCAATATCTTCAAGTTCTGTGGGTTCTAAAAGAACTATGTGTATATTTGTAGTATCGGGAGTTTGAAATGGATAATCGGGATTGGTATTAACTCCAATACCCCCAGTATGTGGCATTAAGAAATATGTATCGTCGAAAACAATAATTACTGCATTTGTTTGATTATTTTCCAAGCCTTTAGAGTTAAGGGAAACCCAATCTTCCTGTACTTTATATCCGCTTACACTGCTAATATTGCTCTGGCTTATACCCAAGTCTATCCCAAAACCATTATGCAAACTGGCTCCAAAGGCCTTTAAAATAAATTCTCCATAGATTTCAACCACAAGATTATCTGCATTTGTAATTTGATTAAAATTATAATCAATTACCATATCATTGAAATCATAATCACCTGTTGATGGCCACAAATCTTCAAAAGCTATTGTTCCATAGGTGCCTTGAGTAAAAAAGAAATTATTAAATGCACGGTCGGGATCATTGGGGTAGTCATCCATTTCGTCAGTTACTCCATCATTATCAGTGTCAGTACCTGTATAATCGATCAAAGGAAGGTTTGACAAATCAACTGCCTGAATTGGATTGGCAGTTACATAAAAAACTGCATCATTAAAATCATGGTCACAACCTCCTCCTTCTCTTTTTAGATCTTCAATACCAAGCAAAATAAGATTTCGGCCCAAGTCGTTTAATAAAACAGTATGTTGACGTAAGGATGCCGTACTTTCAGGATTAAGATTAGGGTCGGAGAAAAATTTATAATAACTATTCGTAACCTGGCCATTCTGCCAACCGTTAGCAAACAAAACCCAACCGACTGTTGTATTTGTTGGAAATTCTCCAATATGAACTTTATTGCCTGATATTAATCCACCACCGCTACCTTGATAAGAAACGTTTGGAAAAATTACCGTAATAGTTTCAATATCATCAATAGAGGCTGGAGGACTTCCGGTTTCAAAAGTATAAAAACCGAGAACATTTTTATAACCTGCTCCTTCGTGAACAAAAGTTACATATACATCGCAAGGTTCGATTAATGAAAGATTATGTTGAATTCCTTCAGCAAAATATTGAGGGTGGCCAACCGGTAATTCCACTTGCTCGGGAAGGGTATTGTTGATATCAGCCAGAAAAGCAGCATCAATAACATCATTTTCCGGTTCGAGATATAAAGGTACTCCCAGATTATTGTATTCTCCAAGATATGCAAAATCAAAATTTATATCTTTTACGGCTAACAAAGATTTCAATCCTGACTTTACTTCTGATCCTCCAAATGTATAAGTAATTTCTCCGTTAAGCACAGGAATCCTAATCATGTTTGGTAGCCCTATGTAATTTGTTGCCACAACCAATTCGGAAAAATATGCAGGTATTTCATAATCACGAAAAAACTGTCCATTATCTTCGGTTACCCCACTCAAAATAAATAAACCTTCTTCAGCCGGATCGTCAGTATAAAGGTCAAATTTTACATTTGGTATCGGATTATCATAATTATCTAAAGCATATATTCTGATTGAAGCATCCTGTCCTGTCTCATAATTAAAATTATCTGCAATTATAAGATCTTCCATTTCATAAACATTATTATTATTTCCATTATTGTCATCGCTCTTTTTACATGAATAATAAGTAGTTGTTATTATCAATATAATTAGTGTTTTAATAATTGTTTTCATTTGTAATTTCTTCATATTTCTTTTTATTAATAATTTCATTTTCTGATTTCAATTATAATGCCAAGTTTCCTTCTAATTAAGTCTCAAAAGCTTTAATTTTCATAACACTTAAATTCTTTCTTAATTTTCTAAAATTAAGAAAAATATTCCAAACTTTATAAAATAAATTAATTGGCTTTAATTGGCCATTTTCCATACAAATTTCTCAATAATAATGTTAATCAAAGATAAAAATAAGCCTTTTTCCCTAATTGTTTGACAATACCAAAAAACTTAATTTCTGAGTATTCCGTCATTTTGTCAGTTAATTTTTATTGGCATAGGCTTTGATAATTGCATGAAAAATTAAAACATTTTAAAAGATGCAAAAAGGAAAGATTAATGTACAAACGGAAAACATTTTTCCGATAATAAAAAAGTTTTTATACTCTGATCACGATATATTTTTAAGAGAAATTATTTCGAATGCTGTTGATGCAACTCAGAAACTAAAAACTTTAGCCTCGTTGGGAAAATTTACAGGTGATCTTGGCGATTTAACTATTCATGTTAATGTTGATAAAAAGAAAAAAACTATCACCGTTAAGGATAGAGGAATCGGAATGACAGCCGAAGAAGTGAATAAATATATCAATGAAATTGCTTTGTCAAGCGCCGAAGATTTTGTTAAAAAATTTAAAACCAAAACTGAAGCTGATCGTAATGCTATCATTGGACAATTTGGTTTAGGATTTTATTCAGCATTCATGGTTTCGGATAAAGTTGAAATTTTAACAAAAACATATAAAAAAGGAGGTGCTACAAAAGCCGTAAAATGGACTTGTGACGGAAGTACCGAATATACCTTATCGGATATTGACAAAACCGACAGAGGAACAGAAATCATTTTACATATTGATGGTGAATCAAAAGAATTTCTTGAAGAACATAAGATTCTTGAACTATTGAAAAAATACAGCAAATTCTTACCCGTGCCAATTCAATTTGGAACCGAAAAAGTTTGGGAAAAAGTTGAAGGCGAAAAAGATAAAGACGGTAAAGATAAACAAATTGAAGTAGTAAAACCAAGAATTATTAACAATACAAATCCTTTATGGAAAAAGAAACCTGCCGATTGCACCGATGAGGAATATAAAAATTTCTACAGAGAATTATATCCTTATTCTTTCGATGAGCCGCTTTTCCATATCCATTTGAATGTTGACTATCCTTTTAACCTAACCGGAATTTTATATTTCCCTAAAGTGAAAAAGAATCTTGAGGTTCAAAAAGATAAAATACAATTATATAGCAATCAGGTTTTTATAACCGATCAGGTTGAAGGTATTGTGCCTGATTTCCTAACATTACTTCACGGAGTAATTGATTCACCGGATATTCCTTTGAACGTCTCACGTTCATATCTTCAAAGCGATTCAAATGTTAAAAAGATATCAAATTATATCACTCGTAAAGTTGCCGATAAATTAGAGGAATTATTTAAAAACGATCGTAAAACTTTCGAGCAAAAATGGGACGATATTAAAGTTTTCATTGAATACGGAATGATTTCTGAGGAAAAATTCTACGAAAGAGCCGAAAAATTCTGCTTATTGAAAAATATCGAAGGCAAATATTTTACACTCAAAGAATATAAAAATCACATCGAAAAGACTCAAAAAGATAAAGACAAAAAATTGGTTTATCTTTATACTAATGATGTTGATAGCCAACATAGTTATATCGAAGCAGCCAAAGAAAGAGGTTACGATATTTTAATAATGGATGGTGTTTTAGATAATCATTTTATTAATTCCTATGAGCAAAAAACTTCTGATTCCACTTTCAAACGTGTTGACTCCGACACAATTGATAAATTAATAAATAAAGAGGATAATCAGATTTCAAAACTCGATGAAAAACAAAAGGAAGAATTAAAAGCTGTGATAGAAAAAAATATTAACAAAGAAAAATTCACTGTTGTTTTTGAAAATTTAAGTGAGGGTGACCTTCCGTTTATGATAGTTCAACCCGAATTTATGCGGCGAATGAAAGACATGTCGGCTCTTGGTGGTGGAGGAATGGGTTTTATGGGAAACATGCCCGAGCAATATAATTTGGTCGTAAATTCAAATAATCCGATAATTACAAAAATTCTCGGCGATAAAGAACCCAAAAATCAGAGTAAAATAATAAAACAAATTTACGATTTAGCTCTATTATCACAAAACCTGTTAAAAGGACAGGAAATGACAAATTTTATTAAACGAAGTGTTGATATAATTAAGTAGAGTTTTAAAAATAAACATGAATATAACTTTTTGTTTATCTTTATAAAAAAATGGAGAAATGGAGTATTGGAATGATGGAGTGATCCAAACCCGAAACTTGAAAACAGAAATGGAAACAGAATTAAAGAGGTGTGAGATTTTGCACCTCTTTTTTGCTTTTAATTTTTTATTAAATTACTAACTAAAAATAACTTATATTATTTCTAACTTAAGCACAATAAGAAATAATAAATATCGTAATTAAACTACACAAAATTGTAAAAAATTAACATTATGAAAAAGAAATGGATAATTATTGCTGTAATCGTGATTGTAATTATTATTATATACAGCACTTTCAAAGGTTCTTACAATAATATGGTTAAATTCAATGAAAGCATAGAAGGCCAATGGGCTCAGGTTGAAAACGTTTATCAAAGACGTGCCGATCTAATTCCAAACCTTGTGAATACAGTTAAAGGATATGCCGAGCATGAGAAACAAACCCTTACTGATGTTATAAGTGCCAGGGCAAAAGCAACTTCTGTAAACATTAATCCATCCGAACTGACAAGCGCTTCTTTACAACAATTCCAACAGGCACAAGCAGGCTTAAGTTCAGCTCTTTCAAAATTAATGGTAGTTGTTGAAAAATACCCCGACCTGAAAGCAAATCAAAATTTTCTGGAATTGCAGTCACAGCTTGAAGGAACTGAAAACAGAATCGCAAATGAGCGGCGAAAATTTAATGATGATACAAAAATGTACAATGTTTTTATTAAAAAATTTCCGGAAAACATATATGCAAGTATTTTTGGTTTTGAAGAAAAACCATATTTTAAAGCTCTGGAAGGTGCTGAGAAACCTCCCGTAGTTGAATTTTAAAATCACTTTTAATCTTCCCAAAACACAAAAATATTAATTTTTAAAGCATGGCAAAAACAGCAAAAAGTTTTTTTACAAAACAACAAAAAGAAGATATAAAACAAGCTATTTTAAATTCCGAACTCGATACATCCGGTGAAATCAGGGTACATATTGAAAACAGTTGCAATGGCGATGTTAAAGACCGAGCTGCCTATATTTTTAATAAACTGAAAATTAACAAAACCGAACTACGAAATGGAGTATTGTTTTATCTCGCTATTGAAAACAGAAAATTTGCAATACTTGGTGATTTGGGAATTAATTCGCTTGTTCCTGAGAATTTTTGGGATAAAATAAAAAATTCCATGATGGATCATTTCCGCGAAAATGAATTCACCGAAGGCCTGATTGAAGGAATTAATTGCACCGGAACACAATTAAAAAAACATTTCCCTTACCAAACCGATGATATTAATGAACTTTCCGATGAAATTTCATTTGGGTAAGAATTATTTTACAAATAAGTACTAAGAGTGAACTAATTTATGAGTGCCTAAAGTTAAAAACAGAATGAAAATGACAACTAAAATCTGGGTGAGTGTTTTATTATTAAGCATATTTAGTGCTTCTATAATAAATGCACAAAATATTATAAAACGCCCAAACCCACCACGTCTGGTAAACGATTTTACGGGAACACTCTCAAAAGCTCATATTAATGATTTAGAACGAAAACTTGTCGATTTCAGCAATACCACCTCAAATCAAATAGCTGTGGTTTTTGTTAATTCATTCGAGGGCTACGATAAAGCCGAATATGCCTCTCTTTTAGGTCATAAATGGGAAGTAGGCCAAAAAAAATTCGATAATGGCATTGTAGTTTTAGTTAAACCAAAAAAAGGAAGAATCAGAGGAGAAGCTTTTATTGCAACAGGTTACGGGCTTGAAGGTGCAATTCCCGATGCCATTACAAAAAGAATTGTTGAAAATGAAATGATTCCTGAGTTTAAAACCGGAAATTATTATGCTGGAATTAATAAGGCCACTAATGTTTTAATGGATTTGGCAAAGGGAGAATATTCATCATCTGAATATAAAAAACGAACAGAACAAGTTCCTTATGCCGGAATGATTCCTATAATTGTTATTGCTCTTATTTTCATTTTAATGCGGGTAGGAAGAGCCAGATCACATTCTGTCGGGCACGGAGTTCCTTTTTGGACAGCACTTTTTTTAGCCGGAAGCATGGGCGGCCATCGTGGTCATTCAGGTAGTTGGGATAGTTTTTCATCCGGTTCCGGTAGCTTTGGCGGTGGTAGTAGTTTTGGCGGTTTCGGTGGTGGTGGCTTCGGTGGTGGAGGCGCCGGCGGTAGTTGGTAGAATATCTATTCTTTTGAAGCC
>JAEINX010000012.1 GCA_016342645.1 Bacteroidales bacterium
TGCTAAAAACGAAAGTGGACGCTACAGTAAATTTATGCCCAGATGGTTAGAAATTACAAATATCAAGTTGGGTTAATCAATTTAACGGTTTACAGAAATAAAAAAGCCTTATTTATTTTGTAAGTAAATAAAAGTTTATTGTTTTGAAATTTTTACATCTAAGGCATCACGCAAGCCATTGCCAATAAGCATAAAAGCAAGTACCATAAACATTATTGCCATACCGGGTAAAATTGCAAGGTAGGCAGAATCAAGAATTATATATGAATAATTTTCTTTTATCATAGTTCCCCACGAAGGCATTGGAGGTTGAACTCCAATCCCAAGAAAACTTAATCCTGCTTCAATTAAAATGGCCGCAGCGAAATTTGCTGCTGAAATTACAATTATTACGCCCATTATATTTGGTAAAATATGCCGAAAAATTATCCTTGAGTTTTTTAATCCTAAAGCCCTTCCGGCTTCAACAAATTCCTTTTCTCTAATGCTGAGAATTTGCCCCCGAACAACACGCGCAACTTCAACCCACATCGTTAAACCCACGGCGATAAAGACCTGCCAAAAACCTTTACCGAGGGCAAAAGTAATTGCTATCACCAGCAATAAAGTTGGGATTGACCAAACAACATTTATCAACCAAACAATTAAATTATCAATCCAACCACGAAAAAACCCGGCTAAGGAACCGAGAAAAATACCGATTACCAGTGAAATAAATACGCTGATAAATCCGACTGAGAGGCTTACTCTTATTCCAATCATTAAACGGCTTAAATAATCTCTTCCAAAACGATCTGTTCCTAATAGGTAATATTTTTTTTCAATATTTTTTTTAACAATAATATTTTGAAGGTCGGAAATTGTCACTGAAATTGTTTTTCCATTTATATCAACAAATGTCATCAAACTGTCTTTTAATGTAATTTTGGGTTCGAAGGCCATGGGAAAAACAACATCAGCAAGATTATAAGAGAAAATTTGTTTATCCGTGATTGTGGAATCAATAAATTCTTCAATTATAATCTTATCATTATCAAAATAATATTCACTGAAGGGAATTACCAAATAGGAACTTTTTGAACCAAATAACATGCGTTGAAAAAAATTTGACCGATCTTGTTTTGAGTTTTTTCGAACTAATAAAACTTTTGGTGAAAAACCGGGTTTTTTGGTCGAAAACTCAAGAATTTGATTATTCGCAAATGGCGTTGAATCAGGTGTAATGATGTATCCGAAAACAGCTATTATAACAGTTAATAATATAAAAATCACTGAAGAAACTGCAATTTTATTTTTTCTAAAACGAAAAAATGCAAGTTTTGATAGCGATTCGGAACTATAGATTTTTTTCTTTTTAAAAAACATATTTTGCAAATGTACGAAACAAGAAAGTTAAATTAACAATATAAGCATTCAGCTTTAAAAACAGCTTATTTTAAACTGTAAATCCTTACCAATTAATTGTAAAATATTTCTTTTAATTTTGTTTTTTTCACTTAATTATTTTGTAATTTTGCAGTCCGATTTTATGGTGCTAGTAGCTCAGTTGGTTAGAGCATCGGATTGTGGTTCCGAGGGTCGTGGGTTCGATTCCCATCTTGCACCCAAACACAGGTAAAGTTTTTCATTATTCTTTACCTGTTTTTTTTTGGATTTTTGCATCATGTATGCTGGCATTTAATTCATAACCAATCAACAAAACCAAGGCGTTAAGATTTATCCAAAGCATTAAAACAATTAATGTTCCTATTGATCCGTATAATTTATTATAGCGTGAAAAATGTTCGATATAGTATTTGAATCCAAATATAAACACTAATGATAATACTGTTGCTAAGGTTGAACCCGCTGAAATAAATTTGAAATATCTTTCTTTAGCAGGAGCCAGATAATAGATAATTGAAATCATCGAAAGAACCATAATAAATATAATTACCCATTTTCCGGCTGAGTATAAGTAGATTGTTAAATCATTTGTCAGTATCCCTTCAGTTACAAAATATTTGATTGCATAGGAAGTAAAAATCAACAAACTTATAGATGAAATAATTATTATAGTTACTATAAAAATCAACGAAATAGATGTCAAATGTAATTTAAAGGCCGATCGGGATTCAATTGTGTGTGATGTTTGATTAAAAGCTTTGATCAATCCAATCATACCATTATATGAAAAATATATTGTTAATAAAAATCCGACTGATAATAATCCTGAATTTTGATGCTTAAGGATATCTTCAATAGTGTTTTTAATTGTTAAATAGGCGTTTTCCGGAAAAGCCTGCTGAAGTGTTTCCATTATTGTTTTATGCAAATTGTCGATAGGAATGTATGCTATAAGAGTGAAAAAAAATAATATAGCCGGGAAAATTGACATCAAGAATGTATAGGACAATGAATTTGCTCTGATAATAATTGAGCTTTTCTGAATTCCTTTAAAAAAAAAGGATGCAACATCATAAAGTGTCATCCCCTCAAAACCCGGTAATATTAAATATTTTGAGATTGAAATTATTTTTTCCCAGAGTATTTTAAATTTGAGAATAAATTTCGTAACAATTTTTGGATACTGAAATTTTATTTGCATATAAATTATTCGCTTGCGAGTAAACTCATATCCATGCCTTTTACATTGTTTGTCAATGATCCTACTGAAATATAATCAACGCCGGTACTTGCGTATTTTCTTATATTTTTTATAGTTATATTTCCGCTTGCTTCAGTTTCAAATTTTTTATTCATGATTTTCATGGCTGATTTAATATCAGTAAACCGAAAATTATCAAACATGACACGATCAACACCTCCAAGCTCCATTACTTTTATTAGCTCAAAAACAGTTCTTACTTCAATCTCAATTTTTAGTTTTTTCTTAGTTTTCTTTAAGTATTCATTTGCACTGCGGATTGCCTGCTCAATTCCTCCGGCAAAATCAATATGATTATCTTTTATCATAATCATATCGAATAAACCAAATCTATGATTTTCGCCGCCACCGATTTTTACAGCCATTTTGTCGAGAATTCTAAGATTTGGTGCTGTTTTCCTGGTGTCGAGCAACTTAGTATTTAAACCTTCGAGTTTTTGAACAATTTTATTTGTGTGAGTAGCTATTCCGCTCATTCTTTGCATAAAATTTAAAGCGACCCTTTCAGCACCGAGAATCGAAATGATTTTTCCTTCAACATAAAACGCAATATCGCCTTCTTTGACTTCTGTTCCGTCATTTATCAAAATTTCAAATTTGGTGTTTTTATTAACATGCTTAAAAGTCTTTTTTGCTATTTCAACACCGGCAAGAATACCTTTTTCTTTAATTATGAGTTTAGCTTTTCCATTTGCGTTTGGATCTATTATAGCGAGAGAGGTATGATCGCCTTCATTTATATCCTCTTCAATTGCTTTTGCTATGATTTCATCAATTTTCATAATAACATTTTTGTTTTTTTGCTTATAACTTTGCGATAAGGTTAATTAATAATTAGTTAACATTAAATTAGAGAATTACTCTAATTCAAATTGTAGTTGCTGAATAAAATATTTTTCAGATGTCTTTTTTAATAAAAAATATACCCTAAAGGTTTTATCGTTGCTTTTGTATGTTCCAATAGAATATTTTGAGCCGTCATTCGATGAACCTGAATGATTTATTGAAAATTTTGTTACAGGATTTTTTTTAAAGAATTTTTTGACAATTATTTCTGCCTGATCTTTACTGTAAGTACCGTCATTTTCGGGAATACTTATGTCAATAGTCGAATTAAATAATTTTGATAGTTCTGATGCATCTCCCTTGCTTATAGCTTTGATAACATTATCGGATACTAAGTCTTGTGCTTGTACTAATTTAGCCTGAAAGCTAATTAGGCTTATTAAAATTATAGCACTGTATATGTGAGAAAGTGGTTTCATTTTTTTATTTGTAAAAATATAAAAAAAAAATCAAATAGAATTTTTTTTAAGAATTTTAAAATAATACGATTTCTCTAAATAATCTGTATTTTTGACAAAATATTTTTTATGCCCGAACCAAAAAAACTTTTCCTTCTCGATGCAATGGCCTTGATTTACAGAGCCTATTTTGCATTAAACAAAAACCCAAGAATTAATTCAAAAGGATTGAATACCTCGGCAATTCTCGGATTTGCTAACACATTATTTGAAGTAATAAAAAAAGAAAAGCCCACTCATATCGGTGTTGCTTTCGATACAATAGTGCCCACTGTCAGGCACGAAGAATTTACCGAATACAAAGCCACTCGTGAGAGAATGCCCGAGGATATTTCAATTTCAATTCCAATCATAAAGCAATTGATTGAAATTATGAATATCCCGATTCTATTTGTTGATGGTTACGAGGCAGATGATGTTATCGGAACCTTATCGAAGAAGGCAGAAAGAGAAGGTTTTCAAGTTTATATGATGACTCCCGATAAGGATTTCGGGCAACTTGTTTCCGAAAATATTTTTATGTATAAGCCGGCTCGGATGGGAAAATTACCCGAAAAAATCGGTGTTGAAGAAATCTGTAAAAAATACAAAATAAGTCGCCCCGAACAATTAATCGATATTCTTGGCCTTTGGGGCGATGTTTCAGATAATATTCCCGGTGTACCGGGGATTGGCGAAAAAAGAGCTTCAATTTTGATCAATGAATTTGGAAGTATCGAAAATCTTTTACAAAACACAGAAAGCCTGAAGGGAAAACAAAAAGAAAATATTGAAAAATTCGCCGATCAGGCTTTGATGTCAAAAAAACTTGCAACCATAATTCTTGATGTTCCTATTGATTTTGATAAAAAACAACTTGAGAAAAACAATCCCGACTTTAATGCTTTAAAGCAATTATTTGAAAAACTTGAGTTTAGAGCTTTGGCAAAAAGAGTTTTTTCTGATTTTTCGCTTGAGAATAATAAAGATAATTCAAAGCCTGCCGAGTTTCAAACCGATTTATTTGCCGGAAGTTCGGAATTTGAAGAAACTCAGGAAAACAATTTTAAAACCATTCTTAATACCGATCATAAATATTTTTTGCTCAATGACAAAGAAAAACGAAACAAGCTTTTCAAAACCTTATCCAGACAAAAATCTTTTTGTTTTGATACCGAAACAACCGGAACCGATACAAGTAATTCGGAGTTGGTTGGCTTATCGTTTTCTTATAAAACCGATGAGGCGTTTTATATTCCTTTACCTGAAAATTATAATGACTGTTATGAAATTGTAAATGAATTCAAAGAAATTTTAGAGAATCCTGAAATTGAAAAAATAGGTCAAAACCTAAAATTCGATATTTCAATGCTTCGATGGTACGATATTGATGTAAAAGGTAAATTTTTTGATACAATGATTGCTCACTATCTTATTCAGCCTGACATGCGGCATAATATGGATGTGCTTGCCGAAACCTATTTAAATTATTCCCCTGTTTCAACCGAAACATTAATTGGGAAAAAAGGTAAAAATCAACGCAGTATGCGTTCAGTCGATATTGAAATTATTAAAGATTATGCATGCGAAGATGCAGATATAACACTTCAGCTAAAAAATGTTTTTGAACCGATACTTTCCGAAACAAAGAATACAAAACTTTTTAGCGAAATCGAGACACCTTTAATAAAAGTTTTGTCTTCGATGGAGGCCGAGGGTGTTAAGCTCGACTCTAAAGCTTTAAATGCTTTTTCAGAAGAATTAAGAGAACAAATATTAGAAACACAAAATGAAATTTTTAAACTTTCGAATTCTGAATTTAATATTTCGTCG
This sequence comes from Bacteroidales bacterium, assembly GCA_016342645.1. GTDB lineage: Bacteria > Bacteroidota > Bacteroidia > Bacteroidales > JAEINX01 > JAEINX01. The sequence continues at coordinate 5,764 of JAEINX010000012.1, forward strand.
CCAAAACAATTGGGTGAAATATTATTTGAAAAACTTAAAATAATCGAAAGGCCCAAACTTACAAAAACAAAACAATATTCCACAGGCGAAGAAGTGCTTAGAAAACTTGTAAATAAACATCCGATTGTTCGTAGTATTCTTGACTTTCGGTCGTTGACTAAGCTGAAATCAACATATGTTGATGCATTGCCGAATTTGGTGAGTAAACGCGATGGAAGAATACACACCTCGTATAACCAAGCTGTTACTTCAACCGGCAGATTAAGTTCAAATAATCCTAATTTGCAAAACATTCCGATTCGTACCGAAAAAGGACGCGAAATAAGAAAAGCTTTTGTTCCGCGAAATGAAAATTATGTTTTGCTTGCCGCCGATTATTCGCAAATTGAATTACGAATAATTGCCGAACTCAGTAATGACAAAGGCATGCTTGAAGCTTTCAAATCAGGTATTGACATTCATACCTCGACCGCAGCAAAAGTTTATGGTGTAACAATTGATGAAGTAACCTCTGATATGAGGCGAAATGCCAAATCAGTTAATTTTGGAATAATTTATGGAATTTCGGCTTTCGGGCTTTCCGAACAATTGAATATACCAAGAAAAGAAGCAGCCGAAATCATTAAGCAATATTTTGTCAAATATCCGGATTTGCAAAAGTATATGGAAAAAACCAAAGAATTCGCCCGAAAAAACGGATATGTTGAAACAATTATGGGACGCCGCAGATATTTGCGTGACATCAACTCTAATAATGCTGTTGTGAGAGGATTTGCCGAAAGAAATGCAGTTAATGCGCCAATTCAGGGTTCGTCGGCCGATATGATTAAAATTGCCATGATTAATATTTTTAATGAATTTGAAAAGCAAAATTTAAAATCAAAAATGATACTTCAGGTTCACGATGAACTGGTTTTTGATACTTATAAAAGTGAATTGGAGCTTGTAAAACCTATCATTGCAGATAAAATGAAAAATGCAATAAAATTAAACGTTCCTATAGAAATAGATATTAATGTGGGTGAAAATTGGCTTGAAGCACATTAAGAATAAAGATTTGAGAATTAATGAAAAATTTTGAATTTGAAATTGCTTTTCAAAAAAATAACCGTTATCAACTTTCATAATCCTTTTTTGAAAAAAACAGCAAAGAATTAAAAAACGCATAAAATACTACTCCCGATTGCCTTTCGAGCATAGATTCGAATAAGAAATTAAAAGATATTAAAAGCAAGAAAATAATGAAAAGGAAATTACCAATTTTAAAGGAATCGACAAAAGGTAATAAAAGACTTATTAATAAAACTATTAAACCAAAAAAACCTATAGAGAGGCTCGTTTGAATATATTGGTTATGTGCATTTAATTTTTGTTTATAGGCCGCAGTAATATTTTCCTTCTTATATTCTTTTACTAAAAAATCTTTAACATCACCGGTTCCGACACCGAACAGAAAATTATTTTTCAAAATTTCTAAGGCTGAATTCCAAACCAAAATTCTTTCGGCCGTACCGTCGATAGTGTTCTTATTTATTTTTTCGCTGCTGTTAATTATTTCGGTTGCACTAATTATTCTGTTAAACGAATTGGGTAAAAGTTCAATTGAAAAAAAGAATAAAATAGGAACAGTTAACACCATGATAAAACTTATAAAATATTGTTTTTTATATACAATTAAATAAACAATTATACAACACGATACTATAAGAAATCCTGCAATCCCGGCTTTTGAGCTCAATAATGAAACGAAAATGAAAATAACTATTGAGGTGAATATTATTAAATAATTTTTTAAAAAGGAATACTTAGTTTGGTTTTCAGCAAATTTTAAAAATATTATTCCGAATGCAAAATTCAGAAACATTGCAAAATAGGAGGGATGTTTCGATAGTATTTCTTTTCCGAATAAATTAATATTGCTTAATGGAACATAATAAAATTCATTGATCCATAAAGACTTTCGATAATCGAAATAGGCAGTAATAAGACAAACAACCGAAAGCAATAATGTGCTTAAAACAAAAGCAAACAATATTTTATTGATTTTTTTCTTATCGAAAAAATCAAAATCAAGAGTTGAAAAAATTAAAGGGAAAATTAGTAAGGATAATTTTACCTGAACATCAAAAAAACCTGATTGTAAGTTTTTTGTATATAAAAGTCCAACCAAATAGAAAAAATATAATATGGAAAATAAAAATAAAAATGATCGCTTCCGGTCGTGTAAGACTTCTTTTGCTTTTTTGACAAAATTTGCTTCAAGAAGCCAGTTTAAAACCAATATCGAAATTAAAATGGCAACAATGTTTTCCTGAATAGGAATAAAAAATGCAAGCAAAAGAAAATTGTAATAATAAATTTTGTTATGTGTGTTTTTATTTAAGATGCTCATCTTTTGTAAAAGAAATAAAAATTATAATATTGTGTTTATTTTTTGCCAAAATTCATTAGCAATTATATCTCTATTAAATTCTTTTGAAACATACTCAAATCCATTTTCACCAAATTTTTGTAAAAGACCAGGGTTTTTAACAAAATAATTTATTTGCTTAACAAGATCATCAACATTTTCAGGTTCAAAGAACAGACCACATTTACCTTTATTAATGAATAAGTCTTTTGCTTCTCCATCCACCCCAAGTATTATAGGTTTTTTCAGAGCTAAATTCTCAAATATTTTAGAAGGTATTGCTCCTTTAAATAGTTCAAGTTTCTTTAAAGGAATGATGGAGCCATTTATTGAACTTAAAATTTCCAGCATTTTTTGTTTAGGGACTGCTTCAAAGAAATAAACGTTTTCTAAATTATTTTCCAATTTTAAATTAATTAATTTTGATTTTTCGGGCCCACTTCCAAGAAATACAAACTTAATTTTTTTATTTTCAACTAATTTTTTTGCGGTTTTAATTATAATTTCTAAACCTTGTGCATAACCCAAAATACCTGCATAAATCAAAATAATATCGTCAGGTAGAAAGCCATTATCATTTCTCCAATTTGAGTCTAATTGTTTTTTTACATTATAATAATTTATATCAACTCCATTTTTTAACCAATAAATATCTTTATCAGGGAAACGTTTTCTGATGTTTTCACAAATACCCTGAGTTTGACCGGTAATTAAGGATGCTTTTTTATAACAAAATTCTTCCAAATGTTTTGATAATTTAATTAAAAATCTATTTCTTACAAGCCCAAGTTTTTCGGCACTTTCAGGCCATAAATCCGAAACATTAAAAATTAACTTTGCACCTTTTAATCTGCTTAATAAATATGCTGATATTCCTAAAAACAAGGGAGGTGATTCGACAAATAAAACGTCAGATTTTTTAATTTTAAATAATCCTATTATTAATGATGTAAATACGAAAGAAAAGTAATTTAATAACCTTTTTGTAATAGATTTACTTTTACTTACGAAAATCCAACAACGGTGAACAGGAATATCATTTATAATTTCAAAAAAATAGAATTTACCTTTATATCCTTTATGAATTTCCATTTGAGGATAATTTGGAATTGCAGTAATTACAGAAATATCAGCACCTTTTTTTTTAAACCTAACTGCTAATTCAGAAAGCCTGTTTTGTGGAGCACCCACTTCAGGGGGGAAATATTGAGTAAGTATAGTTATCTTCATTTCTGCTCGGACTTATAATTTAAGCTTTGACTAGCAAGGATTATTCATTAATTAGTTTTTATATGTTTCTTTTTCACAAGTGTAGCAATATACACAATTAAAACCGGAAGAAGTAAAGACTCTAAAAATACTCCTTTAAATGCTTCAGGACCATTTCTAATCAAATTAGGGAGAAAAGCTACAAAAAGAAAGGGAGAGAGAATTGCAAATAATTTCAAAAAATTGTTTTTAAAACCACTTCGAAAGAAAAGATTGTTTAGTAATGCCCAAATTCCACCCAACAAAATTGCGGAAAGTAAAATTCCTAATATTCCAAAATTCAAATACCATGCTGTTGCATGATGAATTGTGTATCCTTGTCCTTTTTTTGCGTTTACTTCATTTGCATAATATTGATAAATATTTTCAGGTCTTTCTGAAATTATGCTTCTTGGTATCATAGAATGAGCAAGATAATTAAAACTTTTGGCATAGGTTATAGGTACATTTTTTGATAAAACCCCATACATGGAAAAATGAGCATAAAACATTTCGTTGTGGAAAAAGAAATGTTTAAAACGCGTTTGAATATCCTCTTTCGGTTCATCTGATATTTCTGTTTGATTATTAATTTGAAGCGTATTTTTTGAGGAAAAAAGTTGCTCGCCACGACTTAAATCAATTGAAATAAAGAGAACTAATAAAATAAATGAAAATGAAACGAAATTTTTAATACGATTCAAAGTGATTTTTCTTAGCATATATAACATTCCAAATATTCCGCTAAAGAGTAAATCGTGCTTATTTCCTGTAAAAATAAAAAATAAGACAACAAAAATTAAACATGAAATTACGACTATTGAAGAAATTTTATCTTTTTGAAATGTGAAAAAATTATCGGTTTTCTCAAGAAAGTAAATAATCAAACTAAAAACCGATGTGAATGCAATAATTTTACTGATTAATTGATAAATTGTAAGAAATTTATTTGTTGAATCATTGAGTTGAAAATACAAAGATTGGCTTTGGGTAATTGATTCTTTTATATCGGGGTAGATGATAAATAAATCTAAGATTATTAAACCTATCGTAAGAATTAAAAATGCTTTAATTGAGATGTTAATCGGTTTGATTTTATTTGAATTGATTTTTTTGTTATTACTGCTAAGTGCCCAAATAACAGTTTGAATTAAAATAATAAAAATTCCGTAATATAAGATTGTCAGAAAATAATTATTATCTAATTGAACTGGGAATAATTTCTCGAAAATTCTATAATATGAAATTCCAATTTCAGCACCTTTTGCACCCGTCAATTGATCAATAGTGAAAATCCAAGCACCGTTAAGTGTCCAAAAATAAATCAGAAAAAAACCAAATAAATAATTATTGCATTTGGTTTTTTTCCAAATTTTCCATCCTAAAAAAATAATTATTAGAGTTAAAAAAGATAAAAGTAAAATAAATTTCATTCTTAATCAATTTATAATTTCTTCATATAATTCTTTCACTTTTGAGGCAACTTTTTTATTCGATAGATTCTGAAATTGAAGTAACTCTCGTCCATTGGATGGTTTACCCGAATTAAGTGTTTGGATAATAGCATTTGCCATTTCATCAACATCCTGATTAACTAAATAACAATTTTCCACGTCCCTTATTCTTTCAGCAACATCACCGACATCATTTGCAACAATCGGTAAATTGCAAGCCATAGCTTCTTTAATCATTGTCGGGCTACCTTCATTGTCGCTGCAAAGTAACAAAACGTTTGACGCATTAATATAATATGGTATGTCTTCGGGATTGGTTTTACCTTCAAGAACAAATAATCTAACATTTGAAATGGTTTTTTTTACGATTTTCTCAATTTTAATGGCTAAATCAAGTCGCTTAACTTTCGGGTTATTTGAGTTAAATAAAATAACTTTTTCATTAGCTTTCCACGCAAGGTGATTTCTTGCATCAAAAATAATTGAAGGTCTAAAATGTTCAAAATCTACTCCAAAAGGAATTATTTTTGCTTTTGCCTGCAATTTATCAGGAAGTCGTTGCTTTAAACTTTCACTCACACATATGATTTTATCAGCTTTTTTTGCAGCAAATAATGAAAGTTTTCTTCCAAAAAAATCACGAAAAATTCCGTCGCTGGGAGTTTTATTCAAATCACTTCCCTGAAAAGTAATAACATAAGGGCATGTTCTGAACATCAGTCCGAGAAAAGAAGTAATTGTTCCATACTGAGAATGAACAATGTCGGGAGAATAATTATTAATAAACTTTTTGTATTTAGAAAATTCATTCTTCAAACTTTTGATATTTAAATATGTGTTGAAATATAAAATTTCTCCGTCAATTCCTTTTTCTTTTAAATCGGAAATCTGCCGCCTTGAAAATACCATCGTACCTGCATCTTTTTCCTTGCCTGGTAATATCCACAAAACTTTAATTTTCCGCACGGTTTTGATTGTTTTTTCTGAATAAAATAAATACCTCAATTAGAGTTAATAACCCCAAAAGGTTGAAAGATATTGAAATAATCACCAGATGAATTGTTATATTATTATTAAAAATAAGATAATTAATGGTTTCGAATATTAAATAAAGCAAAATTACAATAATAAGGTTTTTTGTGTTGATGGCTTTAATATAACAAGCATCTAAAACGCTTCTTAATGAAATATATATGCAGTATCCAACACAGCCACTAATCAATATCATACAAGTTTGAATTAAACTTGAGTTAATCTCAGATAAGTAAATTTCTAAAATTCCCTTAGCAAATAATTCAAAAACAATTAATCCAATGCCGGAAACAATTAAAGTAATTATCAAAATTTTAATAGTTTTTTGTCTTAATAAACCAAATTGTTTGTTTGCAAAAAGTGCACTTGCTTGAGGAAGCAAAATTAATGAAATTGGGGAGAAAACAGCCCCGGCCATATTAAGCAAAGAAATTCCAAATGCGAGATAACCTGCTGCCTCAATACCTGAGAAATGCGCAGTTGTAAGAACCGGAATAGTTAGCATTGCGGCCAAGCCGATGTCTCCCGGCACACGTTGAATTCCATATTTTAATAATTCCCGAACTTTCTTGATATATAACTCTTTAATCCCTTTTGCTTTAAACCAAAATGGAATCAAAAAAGCAAGTGAAAAAAACATCCAGCCAAAACCTGTAAAATAGATTACCTCAATTATGCTATTACTTATAAAAAAGCTTAAAGTCAGGATAAATCCTAAGTTAATAATTTGCAAACTGTTGGCATGCAACATTAATAATTTCCCTCGCAGATAACTATATGCCAATGAATGAAAACAAATCCCAATAATTAATACCAATAATGGTGGAATAAAGTTGGAATATTTATTTTCTCCAAAAAGCAGCCAGGCAAATTCCTGCTTAAAAATCAACAAAATCGGCGTGATAATTATCAGAACACTTGTTAATATAAAAGTAGCTGATATGAAATAAGTACTTGCCTCTCGATTGTTTGATTTACTTTCTGAAATGGAAACAAACCGAGGTAATCCAACTCCAAGCCCTAAAAGTAAAATCGGTTGGACAAACGACAATGTTCTTCTGAATAATGCATACTCGGCAAATCCTTCATTGTTGAAATTTACATTTGCGAATCTATAAACAAGCAAACCTGCACATAATAATAAAAACTCTGTTATAAAAGTAATTATGTAATCTATTTTACTTTTTGTTACCTTCAAAATAGGTGTTTATAATTTCTTATAAATGTAATAATTATTTTTAAATGTTTTAAAAAAATATTGATTTTTAAAAATTGTATCAAAAAATTTTATTCAACAAAAAAGTAATTTATCGGCCTTGTAATCTTATCAAATGTATAAAACTGAATAAGAACAAAATCTTTTCCATCATTTACCAAAGCATAAAAACGATCAAGATCATTAATCGGATTTCCTTCATCATCTATTTCATAAATACCTTTGTGAAAGGTTTTAATTTTAGTGCTCTTACCCGATTTTTCGTTTAGCGTAATAATATGAAATGGAATTTGTGAAGTAATAGAATCAATAATTTCCGGTTTTTTATCATTTAATAATGCTTCAAAATTAATATTTTTAAAAGAGGAAAGGAAGTTTAACACTTTTAAAGTATCGTACTCTTGAAGTGCTTGATTATTTGATAATGAGATTACATTAAAAGTATTATTATTTTTAGCTGTAATTTTGTATGATAATTCGGGTTCTTCCGGAAACTCAATGCTAACAGATTCTATTTCTGAGGGGTGTTTTTTGAAAATTGAAAAATCTCTCCAGTCTTTAAGATTTACTGAGTACCTGGTCGCTACAAAACCCCTGAATCTGGGAATATGAACAACAAATGGTTCAGGCGAACCTTCAATCAGCATATAAGTTCCCATATTGTTTTGGGTTGCACCTCCAACATAGTAAGTTTTTACGAGTTTTTCGTAAGGAAACCATTCAACTAATCCAAATAAATTAATACGAAATGCCATTTGGTAAATTTCAACCTTTATTGAAGAAGATGCCAAACGTCTTACAACACTGTTGTGAGCAGCTTTCGAGACAGGTTGTCGGACCCTGATTTTTTGCATTGTATTTAAAATAGTTTCAATACCCGAATTCCGTGCTTTATAATCTTCATTAACAGTCCAATCACCGGGAGAATTTTTCTTCAATGTGAGGCTGTTATTGTTTTTATCGGCTAAATAAATTTTTGTAACTAAAGACGTATCGGCAATAGCAAAATCTTTATAGTCTTTATTAAGAGTACTATCTGAGCGTGTAAAAATAAACATCGCAGCAATTATGGCGAGAATAACTATCGCAAAAATTATCTTTCTGTTTTTTTTCATTTTAAAATATTTTTATTTCCAATTTCTTGTAAATTTTTTTCTCCTGAAATAACTTTGGAGAATACCGAAAATTAATATTAGAATAATTGGCCCCAATGTATTAAGTAGTTGCCAGAATAATTTGGATTTGTCAATTTCTGTTCTGTCAAGCAAACGAAGTTTTAGTTCTCTTGATCTTATTGAAATTAATCCCGAATCATCAATTAAATAATTCATAGCATTCAGAATCAATTCTTTATTGCCGAATGTTTCTCGTGTAAACTGATCGTAACCAAGCGGCAGAGGATAACCTTGCGGAATATGAAATTGATTTTTAATAATATCTCCGTCGGAGATAACAATCATTTTAGTTGGAATGCTTTCATTTACAAATCCAATTTTTGAATCATTTTTAATTGAAGGTGGAACACGGTTATTAAAAACCGATTCGAAACGACCTTCAAGCAACACAGCAATCGGTACGAATTGTTTTTTGTACAGCCGTTCGTCAGCTTTTTCTTGTAATATTTTTAAATCAATTAGAGTTGGGGTGTTTAATATCCTGGAATATGGCGAAGTAGTTAATAAAATGGTTTTTTCAATTCCCTTAACATTAATAGTATCAATACTACTGATAAATTCGGTTTTAATTGCATTTAAATTGCTAACAATCGGATGTTTTATTACCGGTGTAATAATTGGGAAATAATACCATGGAAAAAAGTCAATTTGTGGTTGATTTCCGATTTGTCCGGTTCGCATAGGTATCGGAAGAGCATTTAAATCCATAATCAGATCATTATTAAGACGAACTCCATATTTAAACAGAATATCTTCGAGATTTAAATTCTTATCAATTGCTAGCATTGATTCGGCATTTTGGAGGCTGTCTAAACTTGCTAAAACCGGATCAATTACCCACAAAACTTTCCCACCTCTCATAATAAATTGATCGATAATGAATTTATCTTTTTCAGAGAAAACGGAATCGGGCTTTGCAATAATAATTGCATCAAATTTATTTTTTATTATAATTTTTGATGAGTCGGGCATTTTTCGTTCAGAAAGGCTGTTTAATTGTCCGTCTATTTTGATTCTTTCAATTGTATAATAATCAGATAATGATTTTGAAATATCAAAAGTTTCCTTACTATTTAATTCTCCATGTCCTTCGATGAATGCAATTTTAGGTTTTTGAGTTTTGCTAAGCTTTTTAATTGTGCTTGCAATATTAAATTCCAAAGCTTGAATCGAATTGTTTAACACTTGTTCGGATGGGACACCAATTTGCGTTTTCAATAATTCTAATGGAAGCTCGCTTGATTTATAAACCACAATTGCTCCCGGAAAAATTATTTGTTGAGAACTTCCTTTTTTAGTCTTAACCTGAAGATCGGTAGGATTTAATCCTCTTTCAATAAGTAACTTATAAACGTCGTTCCTTTCGTTTTTGTTATTGCTTTCCGAAGGGTTAATAAATTCATATTCAATATTATCACTATATGCCCGAAATTCATCAAGCATTTCTCTTGTTTCGTTTCTTAGTCGTTTAAAGCCTGCCGGAAATTCACCGTCAAGATAAATTTGAAAATAAACTATGTCATCAAGATTTTTTAATAATTCTTTCGTTGCATCTGATAATGAATATCGTTTTTCCGAGGTAAGATCAAAACGTGTATAAACAAAGTTGCTGATAATATTTACGAGTATAATAATAAGTATTCCAAATAATAGAAGGCTTATATTATTTCGCTTAATATTTTTTCGTTTTATCATTAGATTAATATCTCTTTCAAATTAATTTTTATAATTTTCACTTCCCTTTTCAGTTGTGTGTCATTTGTTATCGGTAATCAGTAATCAGGTAAACGGTACCCAATGTATTGCATCCAGTATCTTGTATCCAGTATCTTGTATCTTGCATCAAGTATCTTGCATCCAGCTTTTACCATTTTCTACTTTCTAATGAAATTTTTGTTAAAAGAATAAAAATTGCGATAAAACTTATAAAATAAATAATATCTCTTGTGTCAATCACTCCGCGACTCATTGAAATATAATGGGCATTAATACCAAGAGATTTAATAAAAAGATCAATATTCCCAAACAAATCGAAAGAATATATAATATCGAAACCCATATAAGCAATACCTGTAAGAAATATGGCAATAATAAACGAAACTATCTGATTATCGGTAAGCGAGGAAGCAAACAACCCAACTGAAACAAATGATGCTCCAAGAAAAAACAAACCGATGAACGATCCCCATGTGCCTCCCGTATCAATGTTTCCGGGAGGAAACCCAAGCTGATAAACCGAGAAAAAGTAGATTAAAGTTGGTAAAAGGGAAAAAATAACAAGGCTTAATCCTGCAAAAAATTTTGCAATAATAATTTGAGTATCGCTTAAAGGTTGAGTTAAAAGAATTTCGATAGTACCGCTTTTTTTTTCATCCGAAAACATCCGCATTGTAATTGCCGGAATCAGAAATAAAAAAACAAAAGGGGCTAACATAAAAAGGCTATCCAAATTGGCATAACCAAAATCAAGAATATTGAAATCAATTGGCAAAACCCATAAAAACAAGCCTGTGATTATCAGAAAAATAATAATCACAATATATCCCGTCAAAGAGCTTAAAAATCCATTTATTTCTTTTTTTAAAAGAATTAGCATTATTTTTAATAAATTTTTGATTGCAAAAGTAAGTATTTTTTAAGAAGTGTGTTGAGGCAAAATTTTTATATTTTTGTATAACATTAAAAAAAAATAAACTATGAAAACAATTATTCTACAAATTTTAATGATTGCATTTAGCCCAATTTTAGTTTTTGGGCAATGGGTTAACAATCCTACTTTAAATTCTCCAATTTGTGTTACTCAAGATTGGAGTGTTCTTCCAAGAATTGTCACCGATGAAGATGGCAATAGTTATATTTCATGGTTTTCGGGAGATGAAAACCTTAATTTCAATGTTTATATGCAGCGTCTTGATGCTTACGGTAATAATTTATGGGAAAATAATGGTTTGTTGATTAGTGATAATCAAACCGACACATGGGTTTGCGATTACGATTTGGTTTTAGATAATGAAAATGCAGCAGTTTTAGTTACTCAGGATAGAAGAACAGGTGCAAGTAATGCATTCGCTTACAGGATGTCGTCAACAGGTGAGTTTTTATGGGGTGATAACGGAATTCAATTAACAAATACACCTGAAGCTGATTATACTCCTAAAGCTATTGTAACCGATAATAATGATTTTATTTTTATGTGGAATATTGTTCCTGAAGATACAACTAATACACCTGTAAAAGTCGGTATGCAAAAAGTATCTGCCGCCGGTAGTTTTCTTTGGGGTGATGGTGTTGTAGTTAGCGATACGATGCATTATTATGCTTGTAAGGGTGAGCTTACGAGCGAAAATGACTTAATGGCTTCATGGCTGGTTTGTCCGGTTGTTGACACTATTCATCCGGGAACAGAGATTTACTTTCATGTTTTAGCACAAAAGTTTGATATGGATGGAAATGCTCAATGGGAAAATCCAATTCAGGTTGATACGGGAAAGCTTTTATTGTATTTAGCAATATATACAAATCCAAAAATGATTTGTGATGATAATGGAGGTGCATTTATTCTTTGGGAATCATTTTTTGGAGATAATGCAACTTTATTGCTGCAACATATCGATAAAGATGGAAATCTTTTATGGCCGGGGCCTCTTAATATTTCTACACTGATGGAAGATATCCACGGTGTTTCTCAGATTTGTAAAATGGAAGAGAATCAGGAAATTTATGTTTTTTGGCAGGAATTCCGATTAGAAGGTAGTACAGACTGCTTTGGAATTTATGGACAAAAGATTTCTTATGCCGGCGAAAGATTATGGGGAGATGAAGCAAAAGCAATAATTCCGCTTAATTGTGCAATGGATACAACTATTTTCCCTACTAAAGTGAAAAAAACTACCGCTAATGATGTTATTGTGTTTTTTGAAAAAGAATATCTTGAAGTTGTTGGGCCTGATACATTAATTGATACAGAATTATATGCAACAAGAATAGGCTCAGACGGACAATTTCTTTGGGATGAAGAAATAATAAATGTTTCAACTGCCGATGGCGAAAAATCATATTATATGGGAGTTAGTGATTGTGTTAACGATCAGTTAATAGCTGTTTGGTCGGACGATAGAAATTCATTCAACGAAATGGAAACCGATATTTATGCTCAAAATATTCATGTTGACGGAAGCATCGGGCCGCAAGGTATATTTGAAGTCAATGAAAGTTCAAAAAATGTAATAAATAATTTTCCAAATCCTTTTTCAAATAATACGACAATTTCAATTAGTATTATTGAAAACTGTGATATTAAACTATCATTATATGATTATAATGGAAAATTTATTAAAGAAATTTTCAACAAATATTTATTAATAGGAAATCACAAAATCCCATTTAACGAATCGGATTTAAATCAGGGAGTTTATATTCTCAAATGCGAAAGCAAAGAAAATTTTGTGTTTCATAAAATGGTGATTATATAGTGTTTGCCTGAAAATACCGATTTCTTAAGCGAAAAATCAAGATGAGTTTTTATGCTTTTTTATTAAAAGCAATCATCCGTAGGAATTCATGGTTTTCTGAACTTCGTTTCCGATTTGTTATTGGAGCAAATTTGAGGTTTTCTAACTCTGCACTCCAAATATTTTATTTATCTTTAGTGCTATGAAAATAAATACAATCATATTATTGAATATTTCTATTTGTATAATTCTTCTTTCAAGCTGTTATTCTCAGGAGTTTCAAAGTGATTCATTTGCAAAAAGACGTGATAGGATGGTTCTTGAACAGATTGAATTACGCGGAATTAATGATCGTGCTGTTTTAAATGCAATGAGAAAAGTCCCGAGGCATAAATTTGTTCCCGATATTTATATTGAATATTCTTATAATGATTATCCGCTTCCGATTGGTGAAGGACAGACAATTTCGCAACCTTATATTGTTGCTTTTATGACAGATGAACTGAAGCTTGAGCCTACCGATAAAGTCCTTGAAATTGGAACCGGCTCGGGATATCAGGCGGCAGTACTTGCTGAGATATGTGATACTGTTTATACGATTGAAATATTTGAATCGCTTGGGAATAAAGCTAAAAAACTACTTCGCAAGTTGAATTATGAAAATATTAAAATAAAAATCGGAGACGGATACAAGGGCTGGCTCGAATTTAGTCCTTTTGATGTAATAATTGTAACATGTTCTCCTACGGAAATTCCTCAAGCATTAATCGATCAGCTTAAAGAAGGTGGACGAATGATAATTCCCGTAGGTACGAAAAACAATCAAAATCTTGTTTTGCTGAAGAAAAAGAACGGTAAAATAAAACAGCATTCGGTTTTGCCGGTTAGGTTTGTTCCGATGATAAATGAATCGGGGGAAGAATATTAGTTTCTGAATTATTTATTGGAATTATAAGATGATGCATAATGTAGAGACGTTGCATGCAACGTCTCTACATTGAATTATTGAATTACAATCTTCTTAACCTGACTAAATTCTTTGCCGCTAAAGCTAATAAAATAAACTCCTGCCGGTAAATCTGATAAATCAATTTGGGTAGAAACAACATTGTTTAATTCAAAATTAGAATATTCTTTACCTTTAATATCCAATACTTTAATTTGAATATAACCTTCATTTCCTTGGAGTGAGATATTAAAAACTCCTTTGGAAGGGTTTGGATAAATTGAAATTTTGTTCAGCATATTTTCATCCAAAATTCCTGTAGCTGAAAAATTCATTAAACTATATTCCCCATCAATTGCGGGGAAAACATCTTCTTTCCATGCATCACCATAGGGATTTGAAAAGCTATAATTGTTTAAAACATATTCCTTATTTTCGCTTTTATCCCAGACTTTTATTATCGGCTTGTTTCCGGCTTCATAAAGATTGCTGAAAACCGGAATAGCATTTTCAAGAATATTATCGGAAACTACAATGCCTGAACCTGCAAGTTTTTCTTCATTATAAATTCCAATTTCGTCGCCAATGCTAAATCCTTTTGCGTAAATTGTATAAACCGGATCGGCCGGGTTACCATTTGTTAAAGAAAAGTATATTGGAAAAACATTTATTTTCCCACTTGATTTTGCTGAAACAGGATAAACCAATTCACCATCTGCATACATTTTAATTAGATAACCTTCACCTGACTGACAATCACCAATACCATTTACCCAGTTCGGTCCGATTTTGCGTATCATCTGCCCTTGTGAATTTCTAATAAAATCCAGATCATCGCCAATTAAAGTTTCAAATGCAAGCAAGGCGTTCATGGGATTTTCGGGGAAATAGCTTACAAACTGAAATCCTGTTGCAACAGGAATCGGAGTGGCAGGATCAACTGCATCTCCCTCAATAATAAATGAATCATCTGTAAACATTTTAACAAGATAACCTTCCGTAACAACCCAGTCACCAATTCCATTAACCCAGTTCGGCCCGATTTTTCGTAATGTCTGGCCTTGTGAATTTCTTACGAAATCAAGATTCTCGTTTAATACCGTAGCCATAACAATTAACATATCAGGGTTATCGGGAATAATATATGAAGACACAAAACTAAAACCAGATGAAAGAAATACTTGCTGTGAAACCTGAGATTGTTCAAAATAAAAAGCACCAATATCTGCTATTGTTCCATCAGGATCATAATAAACTGGATCAGGGTCTCCGGCATCAATACAGGGTGAATTTTCAGTTAAATGAAAATCAAAATTTCCCGGATCAACAAATAAGGGATCCATAAATAAATTATAATATGCATCGCAAGGATCGCCATTTGCATTAACTGTTATTATTACTCCAAAAGCTACAGGTAAAAAATCTCCGATAGCTGTAGTCTCATTTTCCCAGAATAAATTATATTCTAATGATAAAGGTGCTCCTATTGCTTCTATTCCGGTATTATTTTCATAAATAATATTATTGAAAATTGTGGGGGAGGAATCTGTTTGGATGTAGATTCCACTATAATTATTATTGCATATAGTATTATTGTTTATAGTAGGAGAAGAAAAAGCGCAATAGATTCCATCAAAATTATTATTATGGATAATATTATTATTGATGGTAGGAGAAGAATATTCGCAGCAGATTCCATTTTCATAATTATTATTGATAGTATTATTATCAATGATAGGGTAGCAAGATTGGTCGCATTTGATTCCATCAAAATTATTGTTAATGATAGTGTTATTAATAATCGTTGGGGAAGTAGAAAGACGGCACAAAATTCCTGCATGAAAATACTCTCCAGAACCATTATATCTAATAAAATTATTTAATATTATTGGGGAAGAAGAATTATTGCAATAAATTCCTTGATTATAATTATAACAAAAAGTATTATTTTTAATTAAAGGGGAAGATTCTGAACAGTAAATTCCATATTTATTATTGTTGATAGTATTATTGGTTAACGTGGGGGAAGAATAATCACAAAAGATTCCACAATTAGAATATTCAATAGACACATAAAAAATAATACTATTATCGTTTGAAGAGTCTTCAAACTTTATTTTGTCCCAATCACCCTGATTACATGAGGATTGTCCTGAGGTGAAAAAAATTGAGTCAGATTCTGTTCCCGATGCTATTAAAGTACCATATATATTAAAAGAATAAAAATCCATAAATTTGATGGTAACACCCGGTTCAATTGTTAATGTTTCGCCTTCGGAAACCGAAATATCATCAATTACATGATAAGAATAATCGGAAGCCCATACTCCGCTTTGAGGCCCTGATACTTCTACAATCGAACCTAGTGCAAGCACAACATCATCAAGTGTAGTGTTTTCAAAGAATAGAAGTTCACCCGGGATTGTATAAGGTAGCCAATCGGTGTGGGAAAAATGTACAGTGTAAATACCAAGGGCAAGTTCAATCAAATACGAGCCGTCTGCATTTGTGTAAACGCTGTCGGTAACTGCTGATGGAGAAACAGCATTAAAAAGAACCTTTGTTCCTGAATGATCGGTTTCGCCTTCCAAATAGCAGAATCCGTCAACTGTAACATCTGCAAAAGCAGAATATGCGATGAAGAAGCAAATCATCATCATCACCGAAATTTTGTGGAAATTTTTCATAATTATGTCATTTTATTATTTAAAACTGGTTTGTATCTTGCTACCTAATAGCAAGGCAAATATATGTATAACTTTTAATAATTCATAAAAAGATTTTTAAAAATTATTCATTATGAATTCATTAATTCTAACAGTTTGCCCAAATCGTTAAAACTAAGAATGTGAGTTTCAGAAAAGTCAAAACTTTTATCACCATTATAAACCAACCATGAATTATAATTATTTTCTCCTGAAAGCTTATTCCAATATTTCAAGTTTTTTAAAAAATCCTTATTAAATGTTCTTCCTGCTTTAATTTCAATAGGAATTAATGAATCATTTAATTCAATGATTAAATCTATTTCTTTTCCGGTTTTGTCCCGCCAAAAGTAAAGAGCCGGTTCAATCCCTTTATTAAAAGAAAATTTTACAAATTCATTTATAACAAAGTTTTCAAATAATTGCCCAAAAGCAAAATGCGTATTTAATTGCGAAACATTTTTAATTCCAAGTAAAGAGCAAGCCAGCCCTGTATCATAAAAATATAACTTAGGCATTTTAACCAACCTTTTATTGAAATTTTTATGATGAGGTGGTAGTAAATAAATTATATAGCTGGCCTGAAGAACAGACAGCCATTTCTTAGCGGTAATTTGTGAAATCCCGCATGAATTGGAAATTTCAGTAAAATTTAAAAGTTGCCCAATTCTTCCGGCACATATCTTTAAAAAACGTATAAATAGACTTTGATTAGTAATATTTTTTATAAACTTTACATCCCTTTCAACATAGGTCTGAATGTAAAATGGATAATAGTCAGTAGCACTAATATGTTTATCATAGAGCCTTGGATAAAAACCATTAAACAATAAATTATTAGTGTTTTTTGTTTCAATACCACCATTTTTTAATTCAGAGATAGTAAATGGTAACAATTTTAATATAGCAACCCTACCCGCCAGAGTTTGCGAAATTTTTTCTAATAATAGAAAATTTTGAGAGCCTGTGAGAATAAATTGGCCTTCTTTATTCGTTTCATCAACAATGCCTTGTATATAAGAAAATAAGTCAGGAACACGTTGAGCTTCATCAATAATCATTCCCTTATCTAATGAGTTCTGAAGAAATTTCCGAGGATCATTCAATGCAATCATTCTTATATCGGGATCTTCAAGCGAATAATAATTATAATTCGGAAAGGCAAGTTTTACAAGTGTGGTTTTCCCCGATTGCCTTGGCCCTGTTAAACTAATAACGGGAAATTGGCTTGCAAGATGTTTCAGCCTCAATGTGATATTTCTTTTAATCATTTTGCAAATATATAATTATTTGGACAAATCCTATAGTCGACTATAGGATTTGTCCAAAAATTTAATTAAGGTTTTCCTAAATCCATAGAGACGCACGACTGTGCGTATTTACGGTGAAATTATATTAATATTTTCCCCGTCATTTCTCTCGGAATTTCAATACCCATAATCTTCAGCAGGGTAGGGGCTACATCGGCGAGGATTCCATTATTGATTTTTGTGTATTCATCGGAAACCAAAATACAAGGAACCGGATTCAACGAATGAGCTGTATTTGGCGAGCCGTCGGCGTTTATAGTGTGATCGGCATTTCCATGGTCGGCAATTATTAATACAGTATAATTATTTGCTTTAGCCGTTTCAACAACTTCACGAACGCACGAATCGACTACATAAACTGCTTTTAAAATCGCCGAATAAATTCCGGTATGCCCGACCATATCACCATTTGCAAAATTCAGGCAGACAAAATCTGCACTCTCTTTATTTAATTCTTTTACAATTGCATCCTTTACTAAAAAAGCACTCATCTCAGGTTGAAGATCGTAAGTAGCAACTTTTGGTGAAGGAATTAATATCCTGTTTTCATTTTCAAATTCCTGTTCACGTCCACCTGAAAAGAAAAAAGTTACATGAGCATATTTTTCGGTCTCAGCTATCCTGATTTGTTTTTTATCGGCTCGTGCAATCACTTCACCAATTGTGTTTTTAACGTTGTCTTTATCATAAATAACATTTACTCCTCTAAAAGATTCGTCGTAGGATGTCATTGTATAATAATGCAAATTAAGGGTGTGCATTCCATATTCATGTAAATTGTTTTGTGTTAAGGCAACAGTTATTTGTCTTAAGCGATCGGTTCGAAAGTTAAAACAAATCACAATATCACCCTCCTGAATTTTTCCTATCGGGTGATTATTATCATCAACAACTACTATCGGTTTAATAAATTCATCTGTAATACCCTCATTATATGATTGTTTAATTGCCAATAAAATATTCCTGGTTTTTTTCCCTATTCCGTTCACCATTAAATCGTATCCCTGCTTAATTCGTTCCCAGCGTTTATCACGATCCATTGTGTAATATCTTCCAGTCAATGAAGCTATTTTTCCGTTTGAATGCCTAAGATGATTTTGGAGTTCTTCAACAAATTTTAATCCGCTTTTTGGATCAGTATCACGGCCATCGGTCAAAGCGTGAATAAAAACATTTTTCAGTCCGTAATCTTTGGTTATGTCGCAAAGCTTAAATAAATGTGAGCTCAAGGAATGAACTCCTCCATCGGATACAAGCCCGATAAAATGTACATTTTTATTATTCTCTTTTGCATAAGTAAAAGCTTCGACGAGTTTTGGATTTTTTTCGATGCTCTTATCTTCAATTGCTTTATTTATTTTTACGAGGTCTTGATATATAACTCTTCCTGCACCGATGTTTAGATGCCCGACTTCCGAATTACCCATTTGGCCATCAGGAAGGCCAACTTTTTCACCGGATGTAAGTAATTGTGAATGAGGATATTTTTCAATGAGACTATCAATGTATGGCGTTTCTCCGTTAAAGATGGCATCCGATTTGCTTTTATCTCCAATTCCCCAGCCATCAAGTATCATTAATATTGCTTTGTGTGAGCTTTTTTTCATGAGTATATTTTTTATTTCCCTTTATGAAACTTTGAGATTTTTCTTCGTGCAACTTTGTCGTTAGTTTTTTTACCACAAAGGTTCACAAAGTACATCACTAAGGTACACTAAGGAATACATTTGTTTCTTTTTTTTTCTTAAGCAAAAGTAGTATTGTTTTATCGTATATTTGCTTTGATACTTTGAAAATTAGTCAAAATTATGCGAAAAGCCTGGGTTATACCTGATATTCACGGATGTTCTAAAACATTAAAAGCCTTGATTGAAGATATGATAAAGCCTTCAAAATACGATTGGCTATACTTTTTGGGCGATTATATCGACCGTGGCCCCGACTCGAAAGGAGTGATTGATTACTTGATGCATTTACAGGAAGAAGAATATAATTCAAGGTTTTTGATGGGAAATCATGAAGACGTTTTTCTGAAAACTTATGAAGCTGAACTTCAAAAAAAGAAAATATTAGGAATAAAATTACCGAATCCGGCGAAAAAGGATTGGTTTGATATGTTTGGCCGCATGACTCTCGGAAGCTTTAGTGTGAAAAATATTTCTGATATACCTGAAAAATATATTAATTGGATAAGAGAATTGGAGTTATACATTGAACTTGAGAAATATATTTTGGTTCATGCCGGCCTGAATTTTAGTATTGAAAATCCTTTTGACGATAAGGAATCAATGCTCTGGATTCGCGATTATAAAATTATTCCCAAAAAAATAAATCACAAGAAAATCATTCACGGACATACTCCCGTTAGCCTTGAATTTATTTATTTGATGAACAAAAAACGGAATTATCATTTTTTGGATTTAGACAACGGATGTTGCTTGGTTAATAATGAAGGCTATGGAAATTTGGTGGCTTACGAACTAAATACTCATGAAATTGTAGTGCAAAATAATATTGAATTTTGAAATAAAAAAAACCGGCAAGTTTTTATGAATTGCCGGTTTTAATTTAGAATGATTGAATGTGAGAATGAAAATTTATACTCACGTTCCATCATGTTCGCATTCATGTATTAACGCATTAAATCATCTTTATCGGGTCAACCCATTTTGTGAATTCTTCGTCGGTTACAAGTCCGAGTCCGATTGCAGCCTGACGAAGAGTAGTTCCTTCGGTATGAGCTTTCTTAGCAATTTTTGCGGCATTTTCATAACCAATGTGAGTGTTAAGTGAAGTAACAAGCATTAATGAATTTTCGAGATTATTTTTAATAGCTTCATTGTTTGCTTCAATTCCGACAGCACAATTGTCATTGAACGAAACACATGCATCACCAATTAATCGTGCCGACATCAATAAATTGAAAACCATAACCGGTTTGAAAACATTCAACTGAAAATGTCCGTGAGTTCCACCGACTGCAATTGTCATGTCGTTGCCAATTACTTGAGCACAAGCCATCGAAAGTGCTTCGCATTGTGTCGGATTAACTTTTCCGGGCATGATTGATGAACCCGGTTCGTTGGCGGGAAGGCTAATTTCACCAATTCCACATCTTGGGCCGGAGCCTAATAATCGGATATCGTTAGCAATTTTCATCAAGCTAACTGCCAAGGTTTTTAATGCTCCAGAGGTTTCAACCATTGCATCGTGAGCAGCAAGTGATTCAAATTTGTTAGGAGCTGTAATGAATGGGAATCCGGTTAATTCGGCAATTGTTTTTGCTACTAGTTCGGAGTATCCGGGAGGAGTATTAATTCCGGTTCCAACTGCAGTTCCGCCTAATGCTAATTCGGCAAGATGGCTTAAAGTGCATTTTAATGCTTCAATTCCATGATCTAATTGCGAAACATAAGCCGAAAACTCTTGTCCGAGTGTTAATGGAGTTGCATCCATCAAATGTGTACGGCCAATTTTTACCACTTTATTAAATTCTTCAGATTTTTTTGCAAGTGTGTTTCTAAGCATTTCAACGCCCGGAATTGTGTTTTCAATAATTAATTTATAAGAAGCAATACTCATTGCTGTCGGGAAAGTGTCGTTTGAAGATTGAGATTTGTTTACATCATCGTTTGGATGAATAAATTTTTGGCCTTCACCTAATTTACCCCCCTTAACAACATGAGCACGGTTTGAAATAACTTCGTTTAAATTCATGTTAGACTGAGTACCAGAACCTGTTTGCCAAACAACAAGCGGAAAATGCTCATCAAGTTTACCATCTAAAATTTCATCGCAAACTTGAGCGATTAATTCTGCTTTTTCGTTTGCAAGCACTCCAAGCTCAGCATTTGTGAGTGCTGCAGCTTTTTTCAAATAAGCAAATGCCTTAATAATTTCATCCGGCATTTTTTGCCCACCAATTTTAAAATTGTCTTTTGATCGTTGAGTTTGCGCCCCCCAGTATTTTTCGGCAGGTACTTCAACATTTCCCATTGTGTCTTTTTCTATTCTTTTTTTCATATGTTTATTAATTTGTAATATGGTTTTTGACTACTAACAATTTGTTAATAGTTTTATGTAAAGGTTTTAATTTTCGTTTTGTTCGCTTAATTTTTCTTTGTGTTCTACTTTTCTAATAAGTTCGCTAAGCATGATAATAATTCTTTGAACTCCGGAGTTGTTAATGTCGAATTGATCTTTAGTAATGTATCTAAGTTTATGTGAAATCAGCAGAAGTGCTTCTATTTCAATAATATTATCTAAAGAGAAATAAAGATATTGTGTTTTATCTTTTTTAAGATTTTGTGATTTCCATTTTGAAATTCCGCTTATGATATTAATGGCAGATTCTCTTAATTTTAAAATCAAACATTCTTTTTCTTCGTTCGGGAAAATTTTTGTCAATTCATAAATTCCCTTTAAAAAATCAAGGCTTTCCTGCCAAACAGATAAATTGTTTTTTTGTTGAATTATTCTCATCTTTATTTATAGTTGAATATTTTTATTATTAAATTTCATAAGTTAATTTATTATTTTCCTCAGCATTTGAGTTATTGTAACTGAATCTTTTTTCTTTTCTTTGAAAGTAAGGTAAGTACTGTATTATCGACATAGTTATCAATCAATACAATAGTTTTTTTAGCTGTCCGAACAATGTCGGAAACAAATTTGTAGGCATCGAAAATTTGTCCATCAAAAAATATGCCTTGCTTTGGTATTGTGTTTTTGTTCTCTAATGCTTTGAATACTTTATCAAGTTTTTTGTCGGTTTCTATTTGCTTTATTTCAAGTGTATTTATTCTCTGAAAAATACTTGCATTTTTAAGAATAAACTTTCTTAATTTGACAAAGGCCCTCATTATGGAAATGTTTACCTCAATCGCTACTTCGCTTGTAAGTATTCCTGATAGTGAGGCTACTCCCTGTTCTGTAAACATATTAGGAAGTTTTCTTCTTCCTCCCCAACTTGATATCGCATTTTGCGATATCAAGTTTTTCCATTCATTATCTGAAAGTTGAAACATAAAATCAACAGGAAAGCGGTTTGAATTTCGCTTGACCTGTTCATTTAACCTACTGGTACTTACTCTATATAGTTCAGCTAAATCACTATCCAACATAACTTGCATACCTCGAATAGTATAAATTCTATGTTGAATATTTTCGATATTGACGATTTCGCTGCTCATATTTTTTTTATTACAAATATTCAATTAAAATTTATCAATCAATAGGTTTTTCCAAATTCCATCAAATATGCTTTAATAAATGCGTTCAGATCACCATCCATAACAGCTTGCACATTTGAGGTTTCATGGTTAGTTCTTAAATCTTTAACCATTTTATAAGGGTGCATAACATAAGAACGTATTTGTGATCCCCATTCAATTTTTTTCTTTTGTCCTTCGATTTTTGCCTGAGCTTCTTTCTTTTTTCTCATTTCAATTTCGTAGAGTTGAGATTTAAGCATCCTGATTGCTTTTTCTCTGTTCTGCAATTGAGATCTTGTTTCCTGGCATTCAATAATAATTCCCGAGGGTTCGTGTTTTAATCGAACTGCGGTTTCTACTTTATTAACATTTTGTCCACCCGGCCCTCCTGAACGAAATGTATCCCAACTAATATCATTAGTATTGAGTTCAATATTAATGTCATCATCAATAACAGGATAGGCATAAACCGAGGCAAAAGATGTGTGTCGCTTGTTTGCTGCATCAAAGGGTGATAAACGAACCAAGCGATGTACTCCGTTTTCGCCTTTTAAGTTTCCAAAAGCATAATCCCCAACAAACTCAAGTGAAACGGATTTTATTCCTGTTTTATCTCCCTGATGGATGTCGAGTTCTTTGATTTTAAATTTATTTCGTTCACCCCAGCGAATATACATTCGCATAAGCATTTCTGCCCAGTCATGACTTTCGGTTCCTCCGGCACCCGGATTTATATTTAAAATTGCACCAAGTTTATCTTCGTCACCGCTAAGCATATTCAAAAACTCAAGGTCTTCAATAAGCTTTAAAGTTTCACTATATTGCTTATTAATATCTTCTTCCTTTCCTTCTCCGGCGTGATAGAAATCTAAAATAATTTTTAAATCATCAAAATTATTTTTTGCTTCATCAAAAGAATTAGTCCACTTTTTCTTTTCCTGAATTGATTTTAATAAAATTTCAGCATTTTTAGGGTCATTCCAGAAATTTTGATCTTCAGTCTCTTTTCCTTCATCTTCAATCTGGATTTTTTTCTTATCAATGTCAAAGAAACCTCCTTAAAGCTTCAAGCCTTAATTTCAAATCCTTAATGTTTTCCGGTAATATCATTTTAAAATTTAATTATTCGTAAGTATTTAGTATTTCTGATACAATCGAAGTCTCAAAACCTCTTGAGTATAAATATTTCATTGCTTGGTTTTTTTTAACTACTTCTTTAGATTGCAAAATTTTTGTGAATTTCGTTAAAATTATTTCTTTTATTGTTGAAATATATTCTTCCCGATCAATGTCGTTGAGAGCGATTTGAATATATATATCGGGGATTTGTTTTTTTCGTAATCCGTAAAGAATTTTATTTTTCCCCCATCTGTTTATTTTGAATTTCCCATTAGCAAAAGACTTGGCATACCTTGCTTCACTAATAAAATTATCGTGAATTAATCCTTTTATTATTTTTTCTTTAGTGTTTTCCCTAAGGTTCCATGTGCTTAATTTTGCATGCACATCAATTAAACACCTTTCGCTGTAACTACAGTAGTTTTGAATTTTTTCAATAATTAAATTCAGATCTTCAGGAGTTTGCTTTTGCATTGATACCTTAATTCTTAAAATTAAAATTCTAAGTGCAAAGTTATCAAATTTTTCTAAAATACTGCATGTTGTAAAACAAAATTTTTAGAATGCGGTTGTTGTTTTAGATTTTTTTTACTTTAGCCGTCAAAGTTTTTCAATCAAATGATTTTTCATATATTTGTAATCGTTCAAAAATGAAAAAGTGGATATGTAAATTTAAGCCAATGAAACATTTAACTTTATTAATTTTAGTGTTTTTCTCGCTAATTGTGAATTCCCAAGAGTACAAATTCAATGCGATAATTAAATTTTGTCCTGAAGAAAACATAATTCTAACAAGATTTTATGGTGATCAAATCTTAGTAGTTGATTCACTTACTCCTGAAAAATCGGGTGAAATTGAATTTAAATTTTCAGCTAATACCGCATCTGGAATCTATCGTTTGGTTTTCTCTGATGAAAAAATTCTTGATTTCATTTTTAATAAAGAAAATATTGAGTTATCCTCACACTACAATTACATAATGGATAGTGTAAAAGTAAAAAGCTCAACAGAAAATATTTTGTTTTACAAATATTTAAGACGAAAAAGAGATTTTGAGATTAAGATGGAGTTGATAAGCCCTCTTATTGATTATTACCCAAGAACAGATATGTTTTATTGGAATATTGTTTATAAATTCGATGAATTACAATTTGAATGGCGTGAATATTTAGATAGTTTATCAAAAAATTGTGGGCAGACATATGTAGCCCGAATTTCAAGGATGGAAAAAACGCCTTCGGTTTCATCTGATTTGTCTGGTCAGGAAAGATCGGCGTTTTTTAAACAACATTTTTTCGATGATATTAGTTTTGGAGATACAAGCCTTTTCAGAAGTAATGTTTTTTCAGGGAAAATTATTGAATATCTTTCACTTTACAGCAATCCTCGTCTATCGCAAAGTGAATTGGAAGATGAGTTTATAAACGCTACAAATGTACTTTTAGCTAAAGTATCCGATGACCCGACAAGCTATGAATTTGTTTTAAATTATCTCGTTAACGGTTTTGAAAAATTTCATTTCGATAAAGTATTGGAATACATAAGTGAAAACTTCGTACTTGATGGAAAATGCGAAGATGAAAAACGAAAAAGTATGCTTGAAAAACGATTGGCAAAGTATAAAGAATTAGCCAACGGAAAAGCAGGCCCCGAAATAGTTATGAAGGATATTGAAGGTAAAGAGTTTGTTCTTTCTCAACTCGATGCGGATTATACATTGTTGGTTTTTTGGGCAAGTTGGTGTCCACATTGTTTGAATGTACTTCCTGAAATAAAAAAATTATACGAAGACGATAATGTAGTTGATTTTAAGGTTGTAGCAATTTCTGTTGATACAAGTGCAAACGACTGGAAAAAAGAAATAAATAATGGAGGTTTTAATTGGATTAATTGCTCCGATTTGAATGGCTGGAACAGTAAGGCGGCTGATGATTATAATATTTATGCAACTCCTTCAATGGTATTGCTTGACAAACAAAAGACTATCATTTCAAAGCCAATAACTAAAAGTGAGTTGAAAAAAGCTATAAAGGCTTTGAATAAATAGGGATTATTTAAAATAATGAAAACATATTTTACATTTAGACGTCTAAATGTAAAATAAACTTTACATTTGGTCGTTTTGTGAAATATGATTGACAGGCCTTTTTGGATATTGAAAATAGAAAATGCGTGGAAAAAACGTTCTATCGTCTGGTTATCTGGAGTCAGGCGTGTAGGAAAGACTGTTATTTCAAAAATGTTACCTAATGCTAATTATTTTAATTGTGACCTTCCATCGGTAATGCACAGACTTGAAGACCCGGAATTATTTTACCAAAGTTTCCCAAACGATAGCATTATCATTTTTGATGAAATTCACCGCATTAATGATCCGAGTAAACTTTTAAAAATAGCTGCTGATGAGTTCCCACAAATAAAAATTCTTGCAACGGGTTCATCTTCATTAACTGCAACAAAAAAGTTTAGAGATAGTTTAACAGGACGAAAAATAAATATTTACTTGCCTCCTGTTTTATGGAATGAGTGTCAAAATAATTTTAAAATAAATAATTTAGATCATCGCTTATTAAATGGAGGATTACCTGAACTTCTGCTTTCAAAAGAAAAAGATAGTTCATTTTTCGCCGAATGGATTGATAGTTATTATGCACGTGATATTCAAGAGCTTTTCAATATTCGTAATCGTGGCGGTTTTCTTAAACTTTTAAAATTATTATTGATTCAAAGCGGGAATGTATTAGACTATACTTATTTATCAAAATTGTGTGGACAAAGCCGACCTACGGTTATCACACATGTTGAAGCAATGCGTATTGCACATTGCATATTTATTGTTACTCCTTTCTTCGGAGGGGGTAGTAGGGAAATTATCAGACAACCAAAAATTTACGCTTTTGATACAGGTTTTATAACATATTCAAAGGGCTGGAATTCAATTAGAGAGGATGATCGTGGAATATTATGGGAACATTTGATATTAGATATGCTGCGGACTAATATTCTTGAAAATGAAATTCATTATTGGCGGGATAAATCCGGTTGTGAAATTGATTTTATTATTGTAAAAGATAATAATAGCGTAGATACTATTGAATGTAAAATAAATCCTAAAAAATATTCAATTAAAAATTTGAGTGTATTTCGAAAAATTTACCCCTTTGGTAGGAATTTCTGCTTATGTCCTTTAATAAATGAAAATTATCAGCTGAGATACGATAATTTAATTATTGAATTTCAGTCTTGTTATCAGGTACAACAATAGTAAATATTTACTTTGGTAGAGTATGTGTTTTATTTCTAATATTCGTGCTAATTCGTGTCTTTTTCTAAGTTTACGTATAGACACTATTTAGCAATTACAATTCCCCCATCTCAAGCAACTCCTCAACCAACTTCGGCACTCCTTCACCCGCGTTTTTCCGAATTACCGTAAGATTTTTTATCCCGCTAACTTCCTCTGCATTTGGATCAATAAGATATTTTTTAGCTTCATTAGAAACATAATTTATTAACCCAGCCGCAGGATAAACTACCATTGAAGTTCCTATGACAATAAAAATATCAGCTTTTTTTACAATTTGAATTGCATCCATAATTGCCGGAACTGCCTCTCCGAACCAAACAATATGCGGCCTGAGTTGTGAGCCTTTTTCGCATTGATCACCAATGTTTAAAGGCCAGTCTTTTAATTCGTAAACAAGGCTTGGGTCAATAGTGCTTCTTGCTTTTTTTAATTCGCCATGAAGATGAAGGATGTTTTTGGAACCTGCTCTTTCGTGCAGATCATCAACATTTTGAGTTATTATTTCAGTATCAAATTTTTTCTCAAGCTTAGCTAAAGCATGATGAGCAGTATTAGGACTTACTTCAAAAAGTTGTTTACGGCGTTGGTTATAAAATTCAAGAACAAGCTCAGGGTCTCTTTCCCATGCAATCGGGCTTGCAACTTCTTCAATCCTGTAATTATTCCATAATCCATTGCTTCCTCTGAAAGTTTTTACTCCACTTTCAGCACTTATTCCGGCACCTGTTAAAATTACTATGGTTTTCATGGTTTTTTTTTGTTCCTATTTTTGATTGATTAAATTTTGCAAAATCCGGATTAGAAATTAAAAATTGCTTGTATTCTGAATTTTCACTTTCCAATTTCAAGTTTCCGATTACGAATTTTCAATTCATTTAATTCACAATTAATCAATACTTAATGAGTGATTTTTTATAAATACAACAAAATTAATTTATTTTTTATTAAAAAATTGTATTTTTATGGGCTAAAAAAAATCATATTGATTGAATAAAAAATACACTTATAAAACGTTTTAAATTAATAGCATACAATGGAAAAAATACAATTAACACTTGACAACTTGAATGAAGTTTTTCCCGATGACTTCACACAAGAACAAATTGCTAAGGCAAAAACTTTGTTTTTGAAAAAATTAGCAGAAAAATCACATAAATTTTATGGCGGAAAAATTCAAACTGTACCAAAAGCCCCCGTTCCGGGGTTCAATTGGTTTAATGTTTGGTACACTCCCGGTGTTTCAAAAATTTCAACAACAATTCGAGACGACAATGATACTTCTTTTCAATTAACCAACAGAGGAAATTTTGTGGCGGTAGTAAGTGATTCAACTCGTGTTCTTGGTGATGGCGATTGTACTCCTCCCGGCGGACTTGGTGTGATGGAAGGAAAAGCATTTTTGATGAAATATCTCGGAGGTGTTGATGGTGTAGCTCTTTGTGTTGACAGCACAAATGAAAAAGGTGAGAAAGACCCTGATAAAATTATTGAATTCGTTAAGATGGTTCAACCGAGTTTTGGTGCAATAAATCTTGAAGATATTTCTCAACCCAATTGTTATAAAGTTTTGGATACTTTACGTGAGGAATGTGATATACCTGTTTGGCACGATGATGCTCAAGGAACAGCTTGTGTAACTCTTGCCGGACTATTGAACGCTTTGAAACTTGTAAATAAAAAAATCTCTGATGTAAGAATTGTAATGCTTGGAGCCGGAGCTTCAAATGCAACAATTGCAAGATTGATTATTGCCGATGGAGCAAATCCTAAAAATTTAACAATTTTTGATTCAAAAGGTTCACTAAACTCAGACAGAGAAGATATTAAAAACGATAAAAGATTTTATCGAAAATGGGAACTTTGTGAGGCAACAAACCCTGATAAAATTGATGATTTTGCAGAAGCAATGAAAGGTGCCGATGTTTTGATAGCACTATCAAAACCTGGACCTGATACCGTTAAACCGGAATGGATAAAAGCTATGGGCGAAAAATCAATTGTTTTCACCTGTGCGAACCCTATCCCTGAAATTTATCCTTATGCCGCCAAAGAAGCCGGTGCATATATCGTTGCAACAGGAAGAGGTGATTTCCCTAACCAAGTTAATAATTCGCTTGGATTTCCCGGAATTTTAAAAGGCGCTTTGATGGTTAGAGCAAGAAAAATTACTGATAATATGGCAATAGCTGCTGCACATTCTCTCGCCGATTATGCTGAAAAACGCGGAATAGGGCCTAATAATATTGTTCCAACTATGGATGATGCTGATGTATTTCCTGTCGAATCTGCCGATGTTGCAATGCAGGCAATTAAAGATGGAGTTGCGAGAATTAAAATGACATGGGAAGAAGCCCACGAAATTGCAAAAAACGATATTAAATATTCAAGAGATATGACCAAGAAATTAACCGATGAAGGTTATATTAAATCGCCACCTAAAGATATGCTTCAGGAAGCTCTTGATTGGGCTATCAATGAAGTTTCTTGATAAATGTGAGATGGAATAATGGAGTGATGGAGTATTGGAACAGATGTTCGTAAAGTTCTCAGAAATTTCCAACACTCCAGTATTCCAATACTTCAGTACTCAAAATTTTTAGAATTTGCTTTGTAATTTATTTTATTAAAATTATACAAAATATTGTAATCAGAAATAAACTTTATGTATTCTTATATTAAAGGAAATATAGCAGAAAAAAATCCTACTTATATTGTTATTGATGTCAATGGAGTTGGCTATTTCATAAACATTTCTTTAAATACTTTTTCCTTAATTAAGGATAAAGACAATTGTAAACTCTTTATTCACTTTGTTGTGCGTGAGGATGCACAATTGTTATTCGGTTTCGCTAATCAGGAAGAACGCAAGTTATTTCGTCATTTATTATCTGTTTCCGGAATCGGGGCAACTACTGCCATTCTTATTCTCTCTTCAATTGCAATAAATGAAATTATCGAAGCAATAGTTTCTAAGAATGTTTCGGTTTTGCAATCAGTTAAAGGTATTGGTGCCAAATCAGCCCAAAGAATAATTATTGACTTGAAAGATAAGTTGGAAAAAGAAAGTGCTTTCACCGAAAATTTGGGAATAATACACAATACTAAAAAAGAAGAAGCGTTATCAGCTTTAACAATGCTTGGCTTTAAGAAAAGTATTGCAGAAAGTACAATAAATAAAATATTAAAATTAAATAAAAACGAAGAAGAAATTAGTGTCGAACAATTAATAAAAGAAGCATTAAAGATATTATAATCTAATTTCAAATTGTTAATATTACTATTTTTTTAATAAAAAATTTAATAACTTAAAATCAAGTAAAACTCAAATATTTTCTTTGAAGCGGATTATTAAATATTTTCTAAAATTTTCAATCGCATTTTTCCTGTCTTTTACGGTATTGGGAACACCGATAAGCATCGGAACATCTTTTGATTCCGATTATTTATTTATGCCCCCCGATACAACTCTTAGGAGTGATACAACCACAATAGATTTAATTTACCCATTTAATAATGACGATGGAATTCCATTGACAGAGGAACAATCGAATCCGATTTTTTTTAATGATCCACCTAATATTACAACAGAGGTTAAATACGATCCACTTACAAATCGCTACATTCTAACAAAAAAAATTGGAAATTTAATTTATAGACCACCGACTTCAATGTCGTTTGATGAGTATTTGAATTATGATATAAATAATTCATTAAAAAAATATTGGAAAGAACGCTCAAAAGCATCAGGTACTGATAAGCGAACCGGAATTATCCCGGAAATTCATATTGGTGGTGCAGCTTTTGAGAAAATTTTCGGGAGCAATACTATTGATATTCGTCCAAATGGTTCTGCAGAACTGAAATTTGGTATCAGAGGAAATTCGAATGATGATCCGCAAAAAAATGTTCGCCAACGCCGACAGATCAATTTCGATTTCGAGGAAACAATTCAAATGAATGTTATCGCAAAAATTGGTGATAAAATTGAATTTAAAACAAATTACAATACCGAAGCAACTTTTGATTTTGAAAACAAACTTCAATTAAAATACGAAGGTAAGGAAGATGAAATTATTAAATTGATTGAAGCCGGTGATGTAACTTTACCTCTTAATTCAACTCTTATTACTGGAGCACACAGCCTTTTCGGTATAAAAACAAAATTGCAATTCGGAAATGCAACCGTAACAACTGTTTTTTCTCAGCAAAAAGGCGAATCCTCAAATATTACGGTACAAGGTGGTGCACAAACAAGTGAATTTGAATTAAAAGCAAGTGATTACGAAGAAAATAAGCATTTCTTTATTGCACAATATTTTCGTGATCATTACGAAAATGCTTTAACAAAACTACCAATTGTTTCATCTGCCGTAAATATTACTAAATTAGAAGTTTGGGTTACGAATATTGGTGCAGCAGTTACCGAAAACCGAAACATAGTTGCATTTATGGACCTTGGTGAAAACGATCCATATAATAGAAGCCAAATTTCTCCAATTGTCGGAAATGTTTTACCCTCAAATAATTCTAATAATTTAGTTTCAAAATTAGACACAAGTCAAATCAGAAATATTAACACAGTTACAAATTATTTAAAAGGAAGCTTTGATTTTACTCCCGGTCAGGATTTTGAAAAAGTAGAAAGTGCCAGAAAATTATCTGCCTCGGAATATTCATATAATAAAAAACTGGGATTTATTTCATTGCATTCGGGAATTAATTCCGATCAAACATTAGCCGTGTCATTTCAATATACTGTAATTGGGTATGATACTGTTTTTCAGGTTGGTGAATTCTCAGACCAAGGAATAGTTGCTCCCAATTGCTTGATGGTTAAATTGTTGAAAAGTACTTCATTGAACACAAGAATTCCAATGTGGGATTTAATGATGAAAAATGTTTATTCAATGGGTGCTTATCAGGTTAATAGCGATGGTTTTATTTTAAATATCTTATATTCGGGAAATGATAATGGGGTTCCAACAGGTTATCTTACCGAAGGTCCTGATGGAGTTAAGGGTATTCCTTTAATTAGAGTTCTTAACTTTGATAACCTTGATCCACAATTGAATCCTCCACCCGATGGAATTTTTGATTTTATTAACAATGCAGCAACTAACGGTGGTACAATTCAATCATCAAATGGTAGAGTTTATTTCACTATGCTTGAGCCTTTTGGGAGTTATTTGAGAAAAAAGCTTAAGGACCCCGATCTTGCCGAAAAATATTGTTACGACTCACTTTATACGATGACAAAAACCGGGGCCGAACAATTCCCCGATAAAAATAAGTTTTTAATAGAAGGTTTTTATAAATCTGCGGCAGGTTCTGAAATATCTTTAAATGCTCTAAATGTTCCTCAGGGATCGGTTGTTGTATCTGCCGGTGGACGTCCATTGACTGAAAATGTTGACTATACGGTTGACTATACTTTAGGCCGTGTTAGAATTATTAATGAAGGCATTCTGAATTCGGGAGCACCGATTAATATTTCAATGGAGAGTACTTCTTTCTTTAATATTCAAACTAAAAGATTGATGGGTACTCATCTTGATTATAAATTTAGTGATGATTTTGTTGTGGGTGCAACAATTTTAAATTTGACGGAAAAGCCTTTAACACAAAAAGTTATTTACGGCGATGACCCAATATCAAATACGATTTGGGGATTCAATTTCTCTTACCAAACCGAATCACGTTTTCTTACTAAAATGGTTGATAAGCTGCCGTTTATTACAACAAAAGCACCTTCAAGAATTTCAATTGATGGTGAATTTGCTCACTTTATTCCTGGGCATTCAAAAATTATCGGTAAAACCGGAACTACTTACGTTGATGATTTTGAGGGAAGTAAATCAACACTTGATCTAACATCAATTTATAATTGGTATATGGCAAGTACACCACAATATCAAACAACTCCCGATATGTTTCCTGAAGCTAAAGCAGGTACAGGTTTGGATTATGGAATAAATCGAGCTTTGCTTTCATGGTATGTTATTGATCCTTTGTTTTATGATAAACGAGGAAACCTCCGGCCACCGAATATTGATAAAAATGAAATTTCAAATAATTATGTTCGTCAGGTTTTAGAAACTGAATTATTCCCAGATAAAGATATTCCGAATGGAATTCCAACTAATATACCAATTCTAAATCTTGCCTTTTATCCAGACGAAAGAGGGCCAAATAACTATGATGTAAACGCATCAAGCTATTCACAAGGTATTAATGAAAACGGAAAATTAAATGACCCTGAATCGCGATGGGGAGGAATTATGAGACGATTTGATAATACTGATTTTGAAGCTGCTAATTATGAGTATATTGAGTTTTGGATGATGGATCCCTTTATGGAAGATTCAACTAATTCAGGGCAATTATATTTCAACCTTGGTGATATTTCAGAAGATATTCTAAGGGATTCAAGAAAGGCTTATGAAAATGGCTTGCCCACAACAGAATTAGTAGAAAATGTCGATAGTACTGATTGGGGAAGAGTACCTACTTTGCAGGCATTAACTCATAGTTTTAGCGATATTGCAGATTCGAGAATTTTCCAAGATGTTGGTTATGATGGAATTTCAACTGTTTACGAGAGAGAATATTATGAAAATTACTTGCTGAAAATTCAAAATGAGTTTGGTGTTGCTTCACAGGCTTATATTTTGGCAAATGAGGATCCCTCATCAGATAATTATCATTATTTCAGGGGAGCTGATTACGATGAAAATAATTTATATCGAAGTATTTTAGAAAGATATAAGAAATTTAACGGTACTGAAGGAAATTCGCCAACAGATGCAATCAATCCCGAAAATTATCCAACCGCTTCTACAAATGACCCTAATGTTGAAGATATTAATAATGATAATACTTTAAGCGAAGCTGAAAGGTATTTCCAATATAGAGTGAATTTTGATCCTTCACACATGACGGTTGGTGAAAATTATATTACTGATGTTAGACATATTGAATCGGTTCCATTACCAAACCAAAAACTTGGAAAGGTAACATGGTATCAATTTAAAATACCAATACGAGATCCGGATAAAATTGTTGGAAATATTCAGGATTTTAAGTCAATTCGTTTTTTAAGGATGTTCTTTAAAAATTTTAAAAGGCCTGTTGTTTGCCGTTTTGCAACATTAGACCT
This sequence comes from Bacteroidales bacterium, assembly GCA_016342645.1. Taxonomy (GTDB): domain Bacteria; phylum Bacteroidota; class Bacteroidia; order Bacteroidales; family JAEINX01; genus JAEINX01. The sequence continues at coordinate 40,507 of JAEINX010000012.1, forward strand.
TGTTAGAGGTGAATGGAGAAAATATAATGAACAATTGCTTTCACAAGGTGAATATATTGTCGATGATCACACAAATCAAACCATATTTGACGTTTCAGCCGTAAATATTGAAGAAAACGGAGAAAGATACCCTATACCTTATATGATTCCTCCCGGAATTGATAGAGAAAGAAACCTTGGTACTACAAGCTCGATTCAATTGAACGAACAAGCAATGTCAATCAAAGTTTGTGATCTTGTTGATGGTGATGCACGTGGTGTTTATAAAACAACCGATTTTGATTTCCGACAATATAAATATTTGAAAATGTTTGCTCATGCTGAAAAATCTTTTAAAAATGAACAAATAAAATATGGTGATCTAACGGTTTTCATTCGAATTGGCTCTGATTTTACTCAGAATTATTATGAATACGAAGTTCCATTGACTTTTACTCCTTGGGGGGTTGGAAAGGATAGGGAAGCAATTTGGCCCGAAGATAATATTTTCGATATTGACCTTCAGAAATTGATTGAAGTAAAAAAGCATCGAAATATAGCAATGAGAGAGCCCGGATCACATATCACTATCTCTGATGAATATGTTCAATATGATGGTAAAAATAAAGTTACTGTTGTCGGTATGCCGAGTATCAGTGATGTTGGGGCCATTATGATTGGGGTTCGTAATCCAAAAAAACGTACTCTTGTTGACGATGATGACGGGCATTCAAAATGTGCCGAAATTTGGATTAATGAATTACGATTAACCGGATTTAATAAAAAAGGTGGATGGGCAGCCACTGCACGAATTAGTGCTGATTTGGCTGACCTCGGTAATATAACATTATCAGGAATGCATAGTACAGCCGGTTTCGGGGCCCTTAATATGAAACTTAATGAAACTCAAAAAGAAACAATAACTCAATTTGATATTTCAACAAACTTGGAGCTTGGAAAATTCTTGCCCGAAAAATCAGGAGTCAGAGTTCCGTTGCATTTCGATTATTCTGAAGGACAAATCACACCTGAATATAATCCACTAGATCCTGATGTGAAATTAAAAGATGAACTTAATACTTACGAAACTAAAGCAGAAAAAGATTCTGTCTTATCAAAGGTTCAGGATTATACGCAACGAAAAAATATTAACTTTATAAATGTTAGAAAAGATAAAGTCGGTGGTTCAGCAAGTAAACCACATTTTTATGATATCGAAAATTTCGACTTCTCATATTCTTATTCTGAAATTTATAACAGAAATATTGATATTTCGTATAATTTGAAAAAGGTAAACCGAGGAGGTTTTGGCTATACTTACACTACTCAACCTAAACTTATTAAACCTTTTGACAAAATAAAATTCCTTAATAGTTCTTGGCTTAAGTTAATCAAGGATTTTAATTTCTATTTTGAACCTAAAATGCTTTCTTTCAGAACTGAAATGAATAGAGAATTTAGTAGGCAACTTCTTAGAAACAAGAGCAATGCTTTGATAATTATTGAACCGACTTATGTAAAAAAATGGGATTGGACAAGGGTTTATGATATGAAATTTGACTTATCAAAGTCCTTAAGTCTTGATTTTTCTGCAAATGTAAATGCTTATATTAATGAACCTTACAACTATAGAACTAAAGGAGAAATTGGGTATAAGGAATATAGAGATTCGGTTGTTAACGAAATTTTAGGATTGGGGACACTGAATCATTATACCCAAAACCTTGCATTAAATTACAAAATACCAATTGATAAATTACCATTACTTGAATGGATTACTTCAACTGCAAGATATCAGGCCGGTTATCACTGGACTGCTTCACCGAAATCAATTCAGGATGAACTTGGCAACCAGATTGAAAACTCAAATACCGTTCAAATAAGTGGAAATTTTACTTTAGATAAATTATATAACAAAGTTGGTTTTTTGAAGAAAGTGAACAAAGGTAGCGGAGGTTCCAGAGGAGGAGGCAGGCGTATGCAAGCTATGCCAACCCCGGAAAAGGAGAAAGATACGACAAAAACTCCAAAAGTAAACTATTTAAAAATTATTGGAAACACTTTCCTGAAAGTTTTGATGGGCGTGAAAAATGCATCAATTACATATTCTGAAAGTAACGGTATTTTCTTACCCGGTTTCATTCCCGAGCCTAATGCACTCGGTAATAATTGGAGTTCAAATGCACCGGGATTGGAATTTATTTTTGGTAGCCAAAGTGATGATTTTAGATATAATGCCGCAAGAAATAATTGGATATCAGTCGATTCAAATTTGAATACAGCTTATTTTAAAAAGCATACAAATACACTTAATGCCCGAGTTAGCGTTGAACCTTTCCCTGATTTAAAAATAGAATTAACTGCCGATCGCTCGTTTTCTAAAAATCATCAGGAATATTTTAAATACGATAGGGCTCTTGACGAATTTAAATCGTTTTCTCCAACCGAGAGTGGAAGTTTCTCAATATCAACTATCACATGGGGTACTGCTTTTGTTAAAAATGCAAGTGATAATACATCGGAAACCTTTGATAACCTAAAAAAATACAGGCTTCAGATTGCTACACGTCTCGCAAAAAATAATCCAAATTGGAATGGTCAGTATGTAGATTCTACAGGTTTTCCTGAAGGTTACGGGCCTACTTCACAGGATGTTTTGATACCTTCATTTGTAGCTGCATATCGAGGAAAATCAGCCGGAAACGCCTCCATTGAACAATTCCCCAAAATACCTTTACCAAATTGGAGAGTTACTTATAACGGTTTATCTCAAATTGAATTTTTTAAGAAATACATAAGAAGTATCTCAATTTCTCATGCTTATCGTTCAACTTATGCAATTGGTAGTTTTATTTCGCAAATTAATTACGGAAATTTAGATGGCCCCCCTATAAATAAGGATGATGTAGGTGATTATTTCCCCAAATACGATATTAGTCAAATATCAATATCTGAGCAATTCAGCCCCTTATTTAATATTGATATTACGTGGAATAATAATTTAATGACAAAATTTGAATTAAAAAAATCACGAAATCTTAGCTTAAGTTTTGTAAATAATCAATTAACTGAAACTTCAAGTAATGAGGTTGTTATTGGTGCGGGGTACCGTTTTAAAAACGTAAAATTCGGTATTAAATCCTCTGGTGGTAGTGGTAGCAGAAGTAATGTAAGTAGCGATTTAAACCTTAAATTCGATTTTTCAATCAGAAGTAATAAAACTGTTTTGAGAAGAATTGATGAAGCTATTGATCAAGTTTCAGCCGGACAAAAGATTCTGACAATCAGTACGACTGCTGATTATGCTATTAGCCAGAGTTTTAATGTTCGACTCTATTTTGATAAAGTTATTAATAAACCGTTTGTTGCATCGAATTACAGAACTTCTATCACAAACGCAGGTGTAAGCTTGAGATTTACTCTTAATCAGTAAATTCCAAATCATTTTGAATTAGTTTGTTTTCACATCACATCAAAATAATTATATTGCATGGGCTCGGATAATGGATCATCTTTTTTTTCAGTATCCTGATAACTTTGATAAGGTTTACTAAGCTTAATAATTAACTTATGCCGTGTTTTGGTTTCTTCAGTACTATATTTTAGTTCAGCTTTTACTGTAAACAGTTTTTGTTCATATTCCTCAAAAACGTCTTCAACTTCATCTTGGGCAAGTTGAATAGTTAAAATAATATTATCATGAATTTCCTGTTTAATTTGATCAAACTCTTGTTTTGATTTAAATTCGTTTAGAATTAATGTTTTAAGGATTTTTAATTTATTACAAATTATCTCCGCTTTAAACCCTGCCGAAAATCTTTCAAAAGCAATTTCGTCAATATATTTTATTATCAAACTTTTGTCCCCGCTTCTGATTGTAGCAAGCAGCAAATTATATAAAGCATTTAAATGCGATTGAATATCTTTTGGTTTTATGAATCTGTATTTATCAAATTTGTCCTCATTTTCGGGTGAAATGATATAGTCAAAAAGTTTTGTTAGGATTACTTCTTCAGATTTCAACAGTTGTTCATAAATTATAAAGTTTACTCTATGAGTAACAGTTAATAATGCTGCTTCGTTTTTCATTTTCCATTCGCTCGAATGGCTTTTATAGTTTATTAAAAGGTGAATTAATCGGCGAAGAATATGATAGCGTGGTGTAGGTTTCCAGCCTAATACGGTTTGGGTGTAAGATGAATCTATTTTTAATTTTTTATCTATATATTTCCCCATCCATGGGCGTTCAAAAGGTTTGGGAATAATTTTTATACATGATAAAATCCACATAAAATTTATGCCAAAAATGGCAATCGGTTTTGCAACAAAAAGAGGTTTTTTTTCTTGTCCGAAAAATTCCTGGGTGGAGGTTTTAAATAAACTTTTATGTGAACACGAGCCATCGTGGCTTGCAATATATGTGTCAAAAGATGGTAAAAAACGGTTTTTATGAATTATTTTACACAAAAGCTTAGTCAGGTCAAAAATGTGAATATAAGTGATAGCAGACTCTCCTTTTCCGCCCAGAAACCTTGAACTGATTTTTTTTCCAAGCCATGTTTCCAGAAATTTGTAGAGAGGAGCATACTCACACCAATCGCTGAAAACGGCTGCAAACCTGACTACAGAGCAATTAAAAAAGCGGGAATATTCTTTTGTGAATTCTTCGCCGAGTTTCTTGGTTTTTGCATAAGTAAACTGAGCATTCGGAAGTGATTTTTCATTGATAATATTACCGTTATCAGGAAATTCACAGGCTGCAAGCGAACTCGCAAAAATAAATCTTTTAATTTGAACTTTGCGAGCCAGTTCAAGTACATTCTTCGTTCCAATCACATTTGTTTTTTGATATTCGGGCTTGTCCTCATAATCAAAATCATAATATCCTGCAAGATGTATCAAATAATCTGCATCGCCTTCTTCGTGAAGATATTCAGCAATTTCGTCTATTTGTTCCGTGTGTGAAATATCCCACTGTATCCATAAAATATTTCTGTGAACTGGAATGTTTGCCTCTGAACTTGACCGCCGTGCAATGGCAAAAATGAAAAATTCCTCTTTAACATAATTTATAAAATTACTTCCTACAAAACCTGAAGCTCCTGTTAATATTATTGTCGGTAAGTTGTTTTTCATGCAACAATGATATAATGATATAATGATTTAATGATATAATGATTTAATGATATAATGATATAATGATTTAATGATTTAATGATAGAATGATAGAATGATAGAATGATTGAATATGTTATTAATAAGTGTTGTGACACAATTTTCTTGGAATTCCAATATTTCATTTTTTCTAATATTATTATATTTTTTTTATGTTCATTTCATTTAATAATTCTATAATTCACTTTTCTGTCAATTATTTTTTTTTATAAGCACGAAATAACAGAAGCAGCAATATTCCCATCAAAAAATCTCCAATCCACGAAAGCAAAATTACTAAGGCCTGATCCATGAAAATATAATAAGCGGCTAAAAAAATTGTAGCAATAAACTTCACAAAAATCGAAAACACTATCAATAAATCGTTTTTTCCTAAGTTTTTTATTGCAAGATAATAAATAACACCCATAATAATATGCAAAACACCGCTTTGGGTAGGAAAAAATTTATTGCAGATTTCTATTCCAAATTCTGAAATCAAATGAGCCGGAAAAGTAATTAATGCAATTCCAACGCAAATTGAGTGAATACTTATAAGCCATAAAAAAACTGTTAAATACCTTGCAGGAGCTTTGTTACTATTCATATTTTAAATAAATATTATCTTTTTTCTGTAAAAATATGAAAATATTTTCAAAGAGTTTAACATAGAATATGTTTTTTCGTTGATGTCGAAGAATCTTGCTGAGTTAGTTTTACCTTTATCGGCAGAATTTGAGGAGTGAAAAAAATTTTATGAAAAAAACAAATTTTTAGAAGAAACTTAATACTTTGAGTGTTTTTATATTTAAATTATTTAGTATTTTTGAAAAGTTTGAATAAGCATATTAATTTTATTTTGTTTATATTTTCTAATGAATCAAATTTTAACTCGATTTACTTAAATTACAGGAAAATACAAAATAGATGAAAATAATTGTATTTATAGTAAATTAAAAACTAAAAAAAATGCGAAAACCAATAATCGTTGTATCCATTATTCTAATTTTGGGCTTATCATTTTTATTGATGTATTATTTTAATAGCTTGAAAGAATTGCCTGTGTCCTCAGAAGCAGGAAAGGTAGAAATCTACGTAAAAGCAATACCTGTAGTTTATATGGAAATTTCTCCGGTAATTACTGAAAGCGGGCGACTGGGTTCATTTAATACTGTCGAAGTGATTTCAGAAGTACAGGGAGAAATTTTAGACAGCGAAATTCCCTTAACTAAGGGACAGAGCTTCAAAAAGGGTGATTTGATTGTCAGAATATATAATCAAGAAGCCGTCTATAGTTTGAAGGCTTCCAAGAGCAGATTTTTAAACCTTGTAGCCAATTTGCTTCCCGATTTTAAAATAGATTATCCGGAAAATTATCAGAGGTGGCTTTCCTTTTTTAATTCAATAAAAATTGATAAACCACTTCCCGAATTACCGGAAATCACATCAACACAAGAGAAAATATTTCTTTCAAGTCGAAACATTCTAAATGATTATTTTTTGATAAAAGCTTCGGAAATTCATTTATCAAAATATGAAATTTATGCTCCTTTTGATGGAGCTTATACAGATGTTATGCTTGAATTAGGTTCTATTGCCAATATTGGTGCACGAATTGCAAGAATAATTCAAACTGATGAATTAGAACTTGAGATTCCAATTCCGGTTGATGAAATAAGCTGGATAAAAATTGGTGATAATGTGGAAATTGAAACCGAACAATCTGATGAAATATTACAAGGTAAAGTCGTTAGAATTGCCGATTATGTAAATAGAAGCACTCAGTCAATCAGTGTTTTTATTTCAGTGAATTCTTCAAAGAAAACTAAATTGTATGAAGGTTTATATTTGATTGCTAAATTTACAGGCAAACCACTTAATTATGTGATGGAAATGCCGAGAAATGCCATTTTTAACACTAATGAGGTTTTTACGGTTGTTGATGGTAAATTAAAAGTAAATGAAATTGATATTATAAAAATAAACGAAAAAACAATTCTGTTTTCAGGATTAAATGAAGGTGAAGAATTGGTTGTAGAACCATTAGTTAATGTTGAGGAAGGTGATATTGTTGAAATAATCAGGTAGAAATTATGAGAAAATTAATTAGTGTTTTCGTAAAATATCCTTTTTATGGCAATATAATTATTGCTATTCTAATTATTGGTGGGGTGCTTGGATTATTAAGCATGAAAAAATCCTTTTTCCCCGAATTTCCCACTAAAGACATTTATGTTAATGTTTATTATCCTGGAGCATCGCCAAAAGAAATGGACGAAGCTATCACCGTAAGGGTTGAAGAAGCAATTAGGGGAATTGTAGGCATTAAAGAAGTAAATTCCAGTTCAATGGAAAATGTTTCTAATGTCAGAATTACTACAACCGGAGAATACGACCTTGATGAAACTTTAGCCGAAGTAAAAAATGCTGTTGACGGTATTACATCATTGCCTATTGATGCCGAAAGGCCTATAGTTTTCAAACAAAGGGCTGCCAGCTATGCTATGTTTATGGGTTTATCAGGCGATGTTGATATTCTTACCTTGAAAAAGTATGCGCAGCAAATCGAAACCGACTTTTTAAATTCGGGACTCATTTCTCAAGTTCATCTTGGCGGTTATCCTGAGCTTGAAATATCCGTTGAAATAAGTGAGGATGATTTACTAAGATATGGTATTTCATTCGATGAGATTTCAAGAGCAATAGCTTTTAACAACAGAGATGTTTCGGCAGGAATAATTAAATCAAAAGACGAAGAAATTTTAATTAGATCGCGAACAAGAAGTGTTAAACCTGAGGAAATTGGAAGTATTGTTATAAAAGGTACAACCGATGGAAACTATATACGTGTTAGAGATGTTGCAAACGTTAAGTTACAGTTTGCAGACGTTCCCAGTGAATCTTATATGAATGGAAAGCGAGCAGTTTCCATAGGTGTTTTTAAACTTCCGGAGGAAGACCTGGCTGCCATTGAAAAGTTTTGTGTCGATTATGCCGAAAAATTTAATAATGAACATTCCGGTGCTGAACTCTCAGTTACCTATAATTTCCTCGATATTTTAGGTGCACGATTAAATTTACTTTATCGCAACGGACTAATCGGGCTATTTTTGATTCTAATAACACTCGGTTTATTTTTAAGTCTTAGAGTTTCACTTTGGGTAGCATGGGGAATACCGGCTTCTTTCCTCGGGATGTTTATTGTAGCTGCCTTTTACGGCGTTACGATAAATATGATTTCCCTTTTTGGTATGATACTGGTTGTAGGTATATTAGTAGATGATGGAATTGTTATTGCCGAAAATATTTATACCCATTTTGAAGGGGGTAAAAGCCCGAAACGGGCAGCAATTGATGGAACAATGGAAGTCCTCCCTGCAGTACTTACATCAATAACAACTACAATTGTAGCATTTTCTCCTCTGTTTTTTATTGAAGGAAGAATGGAGTTTATGTACGAAATGGGTTTCGTTGTTGTTATTAGTCTTGCTTTTTCTTTATTTGAAGCTTTTCTTGTATTACCCGGGCATATAGGAAATAAACACATATTAAAATCGGGCGACACAACATCCTTGAGTGCAAGAACTCGAATACGCCTTGATAAAATTGTAGCTTATTTAAGACATAATGTCTATGGATTTATTCTTAAAAAAGTAATTGAATGGAAATGGATTGCGGTAATAATTCCAATTTCCTTAATCTTTATCACGGTAGGCCTATTTAATGGAGGATTGATTAAAGCAACATTTTTTCCGGCCATTCAGTTTAATCAGTTTAATATTGACGTGGCCTTTACTCCTGGTTCAGGTGAGGCACAAACCTTAAAATTCCAGAAAAAATTCGATGACGCTGTTTGGGAAGTAAACGAAGATTTGAAAAAAGAAAATAATGATACGATCGATTACATCGATTATACCTTTTTATCAACCGGAAGTGCATTTAGCGGACAGGAAAATGGAGCTCATGCAGGCAATACTTTCGTTTTAATTCATGATTTGGAAGAAACCGGAGCATCAAGTTTCGACATCATTCAAAGAGTTAGAGATAAAATAGGAAAAGTTAAAGAGGCTGAAAAATTAAAGATTGCCGGACAGGGAACTTTCGGAACACCAATTTCAATCAGCCTTTTAGGAAACGACCTTAATGTCCTGAACGAAGCCAAAACGATGCTTATTGATGGAATGAAAGAAATTGAGGCGATTGGAGATATTTCTGATAATAATGCTTTAGGGAAAAGAGAAGTACAACTAAAACTTAAACCCAAAGCATATTTTCTCGGATTAGATCAAACCTCAATTACCAATCAAATTCGTCAGGGTTTTTTCGGAGGCCAGGCACAAAGACTTCAACACGGGAAAGACGAGCTCAGAGTTTGGGTGCGATATCCAAAAAGCGGAAGATTAAATATAGGACAGTTAGAAAAAATGAAGATTAAAACTCAAAACGGCGAATTTCCACTTTCCGAACTTGCATATTATGATATTGATAGAGGGCCTGTTACAATTAACAGGTTTAATAGTCAACGGGAAGTCAGAATTGATGCCGAATTAGTCAATCCAATTGATCCTGTTCCACCGATAATCGAAAAAATCGAACTTGATATATTGCCCGAAATATTAAAAAAATATCCAAATATTAATGTTGAATACCGAGGCCAGCAACAAGACAGTGATGAAACAACCGAACAAATGACAAAATATTTCGGAATGGCATTTCTAATAATGGTTCTACTGATAATGATACATTTTAAATCACTTTCACAAGCAATTATAATTATAATGATGATACCGCTTGCATGGCTCGGTGCATCATGGGGGCATGGAATCGAAGGACTTCCGGTTTCATTATTAAGTGCATGGGGTATGATTGCCCTTTCGGGAGTAATTATTAACGATGCTATTGTTTTCCTTGCAAAATATAATTCCCTGCTCCTTGAAGGACTAAAAGTAAAAGATGCTGCTTTTAATGCCGGAATTGCAAGATTCCGTGCTATTGTTCTTACAACAATAACTACCTCAGTAGGATTATACCCTATAATTTTAGAAGGAAGTTTTCAGGCCGAATTCCTCAAGCCCATGGCAATTTCATTAGCCTACGGTGTTTTGTTCGGAACAGCATTTCTATTATTGTTTTTCCCTGTTTTAATCCTTGTACTTAACGATTTAAAAGTTTATGCAATATATTTATGGACAGGCAAAAAACCCATCGCCGAAAGTGTTGAAAAGGCAATTATTCATAGCAAAAGGTCTATTGAGTAAATGAATAAGAGAATGAGAGAATGAGAGAATGGGAGAATTATTGAATGAAACTCCCATGCTTAATTTAAAGCACAAAGGAGAATGAATATTAAAAGCAGTCAATCTATTCAATCTTTTCAATCCTGTTAATCTTGTCAAAAATTAGAAACATAATAAGATGCGGAAATAAGAGGAGTAAATAATTTTATTCAAAAGTTTATTGAAAAACCTTTTCATTACACATAAACGCTAAAGAAATCCGCATTGATAATCTGGCAATACAAGCTGATATCTTCGAAAAACGATCGGAGAGCCGCGCAAAATGGATGAAGAGTCAAAACGAACGAAATATCTCACAAAAAGAACAGAATCTTTCCCAAAACGAGCTAACAATTTTTAAAAACGCCCAAACATTTTCGCAAAACCTGCGAATGATGTTGAAAATCGTGCAGATAATAATGTTAAACCGGCGAATAATAAAGAAAAATCACTCAATAATCAATAACTTAGCACAGATTCGCAATAAATAAAACAACCTACACAAATTTATTATAATTATTTTATATGTTTCAATAGAAACACAATAATTTTATCAATAGCAGCCCATGACTTCAGTAATGGGTTTTGAAACAAATGATCATAGGAAATAATCGTTTAAGCGGTTTAAAAAGAAGTTTAAAAGTATAATAGTACAGGCCTCTACCAACTTAAGACACTCCAAACTTTAGAAACCTTAATCTTGAGGCACTCAAAATACTTTTATTTGGTGATATGAATATTATTTTGTTACTTTGTTGGACATTTTAGTTTAAAATGCTTTACGGTTTGGTTTTATTGAAGTTATAAATGAAAGAAAAAGTGAAAGAATTGCGAATAGTATAGCTGAAAATATATGGCATTAAGCATTTACACAAGTTACTACAAAGCAAATGAACAAAAATAGTAATCAAATCTCAGAAAATTTATGTATCAAATGCATTGAAAAAAAGTTATATTTGCAATAATAAATTAATTTATAGTTGTGCAATTTAAAACAACATATAGTCAAAATCAATTGCGTGATTACTCTGCTTTATTTTTAAGGAATGAGGCAAAATCATGGTTAAAAAGTGACTTTACCTCAGTAAATTGCAAAATCGAAAGATATGATAGACATTGGAAAAATTCGTCGAATACTACGTATTATGATTATTTAAAATATGTTTACACTATTTTGGAAAAATACTATCAAAATGAGTATGTGGTAAAAAATGCTTTTTTAACTGAATGGTTAATTAATGAAATCGGTCAGTCTAATTCAAGAGTCTTCAGTGAGTACCGAGTAGGCAATGCTATTGCAGACTTAGCTATTTTCAACGGAAATTCTAAAGTATTTGAGATTAAATCTGAATATGATACCGATAACCGTTTGGTATTCCAGCTTGAAAATTATCGAAAAGCATTTAATCAAATATTTCTAATTATTCCAGAAACCAAGTTATTTATATATAAAAAATATGATTTCAGAGTAGGGATAATAACTTATAAAAGAAGTCCAACACAAAAGTTTATTCTTTATCGAAATGCAATAAATAACTCAGAAGTAGATGCTAAGACTATTATGCATATTCTTCATACGCCTGAATATAAGGCAATTGTTAAATCATATTTTGGCAATCTGCCTAAATTAACAAGTTTCAACCAGTTCCATATATGTAGTAACCTTATCAAGCAAATTCCCCCAAAAGAATTAAATAAGTACTTCATTGAACAAATGAAAAAGAGAAGTTTTGAAAATGTTATGTCAAGTCGATATTACAAGATATTTAACCAATTAAGTTTATCACTAAAATTGGATAAAAAAGCAATGAAAAACCTAATAGATAACATTAAATCACCAATAAATGATTAAAATATGTATTATCCATTATTAAGAGCAAGACAGTTTGAACTTATTGCATTACGTGAGTTAGCCAATGAAGGGATAACACAGAATTATATTTTACCAATATTAGAACCTGTAAAAGAAACTCAAAATAATCTAAACCTTGCATATAGAGTTTTTCAGCAACAACAACAGAAAGTATATTTAATTGTGAATCCTACCGTTGGAGAATTAGTTGGAGACACCGATGTTTTTATCAAGTATATAACCAATCAAGATGAAAAAGTTTTAATCCCTGCATTTTATTATCACAGAAATGCAGATTATATCTGTAAAAGTATTGCCGATTACCATTTAAAGAATTGCATGTTAATTTGTCAAAACGATGTAAGTCCAGATGACCAGGATTTTACAAGCTTAGTACTAAAAGAGGAAATCACTTCTATAAATATTAAAGATCCTGGTAGAAATAGAGAGTTAAATCGGTTTCTTCGAGGATTGAATAAGAATTACATCCGATTAGATGATTTATTTGAAAAACAAGCCCGCAATAGTGATTTTCTTGATATTGCTGAACACAGATTCTCTGAGGAGCACATTTATTACAAGACTGAAGGATTTGGAGGTTTCTCTGACTATACTGTTTTACCAAGCGAATATACCGATAGTGGCAGTACACCTAGAGCAGTTGTTATACACATTACATATTTAAATAGTCAAAACCAAATATGGATTAGACATTTCACCTCGGATAGTAATGATTCAATCGCTAATGTTCAAGGAAAATTTGCCGAAGCAGCAGATAAAGCTGTAGCGTATTGTAGAAAAAACCATTTAACCAACTCCGCAATTCAAGAATTAGAAAATTATTTTGATGAGGAGCATTATCCAGGTCTGGGTACAATAAAAAAAATATCAATTAAGAATCACCTTTTAATCGTTAGTGAATATTTAAGAAATAAGTAAAAAGTATGGAAGTTTGTCCAAATTGTTTTTTAGATAAAGAAATAAAAGGATATATAATATCTTCAACAAATACCGGTAAATGCGGGGTTTGTAATTCTACTAATGTTTCACTAACTCCCTTAATTGAGTTGCTCGACTTTTTTCAGGAGCTAATTGATAATTTTCGAATATCAAAGAATGGGAAACCACTGAAATTAAAAATTCAAGAAGACTGGAACTTTTTCTATTCTCATAATATAGCTAATAAAATCCTAAATGAGATATTACCTCAACTTTCAACTGATATTAATAACGCAGAAGTTAAAGTTGATTATGCAGAGGATATAATTGAAAGTTATATGTATTGGGAAACGTTGAAGGAAGAATTGAAATGGTCTAAAAGGTTTATTTCTAATATTGATTACTTAGAAGAATTGGGATGGGATGGTTTTTTTGATACTCAATTTGAACTAAAACCAACAGATAACTTGTTTCGGGCAAGAGTTCATCATCAGAGTGGCCTCGAAGCCTTTAATACAAATGAAATGATGAGTCCAAAACCACAGCAGGTTTCTGGTGGACGTGCTAATCCATTAGGTATCCCATATTTATATTTGTGTGATAACCCTGAAACTGTTCTTTATGAAGTTCGTGCCTCCTATTTGGATGAATTAAGCGTTGCCATGTTTCAATTAAAAGACGAATTCACTTCAATTAAAATTGTCGATTTCACCGAAGATACACCAATCTTTCAACCAAATCATATTAATAAAACAATAAAGGCTAGCCAATTAAGAAAAAGAATTAGCCGAGACCTCTCAAAACCGATGAGAAGGTATGATACTGAGATTGAATATATACCTACTCAATTTATTTGTGAATACATTAATGTTATTACAGGGGCAAGTGGCATTCGGTTTAGCAGCTCATTACATTTAGTAGGAAAAAACATTGTTATTTTTGACCAAACCCTAATGCATTGTAAGGAAGTTAAACTGAGAAAAGTGAACAGTGTGGATTTGAAATCAATAGAACTGAAGTGAATTACATTTAGGCAGAAAAGTACATTTTGGTAACATGCCATAATCCTTTTTGCTAAACTGTCTAAAAACCTAAAAGATATTCAATATTTTTAATTACTCATTTCTTTTTAACACTTATATTTTGTTGAAACTAAGCATATTTATAGTCTAAAGAATGGGGAGTAGCATAGTAAGTCCATTTGCAGGAATTTCTTTTGTAAATGATTGTTTTGAAAAATTAGGTATATGCAAACTTATTGATAAAGAACTTGGTAACAGAGTTTTTTCTTATGGTTATCAATATAGTGAAATAATAAAAAATTTAACAAATGTATTTTTAAGCGGAGGAGATTGTGTAGAAGATAACTATACCGGGTAATAATGTACCGGGTCCTGACACTGTTTTAAGGTGAATAAAAGAATTGTCCACCGAAAATACTGTTTACACTTCGGATAGGAACATTTCCTATAATTTCAATATAAATGAA
>JAEINX010000013.1 GCA_016342645.1 Bacteroidales bacterium
GGAGGTGGCTTACCATATATGGATCCCGAAGGAAATGTAAGTAATATCGGTGTGATCTTAAACGGAGTTTACGAAGATGGGACTCCCAACGAGAAAGTTGTTCATTATTATTATAAATATATGCCGAATGCCGGTGGCTGGGGTAAATTTTTATCTACTCCGGGAATTAAAGAAAACACATGGGTAAAACTTAGGGAAGTTGCTTTATCATATTCAATTCCACAAAAGTTTCTAAGAAAAATAGAAATATTCCAGAATTTGACACTCTCTGTTGTTGGAAGGGATCTGTTTTATATTTATTCAACTCTTCCTGATAATATTAATCCTGAAGGAATAATGGGATCAGGTAATGCTCAGGGATTTGAATGGTCTTCTTACCCTGGTTCAAGGTCTTTTTCATTTAAAATAAATGCAAAATTTTAATCCAAAAAAATCTGAAATGAAAACAAAAATAATTCTGTCAATAATATTTATTAGCTTACTTCTTACTTACTCTTGTGACAAAGGTTATGAAGAAATGAATAAAGACCCACATGGTTTTACTACAGCAAGTGATGGTTCAATATTTAATAGTATTCTAAGTTCGTTGAGGCTTGGTTGGAACGAACAATTTTATATCAATAACGAAATCCTATACAAACAAACTCAATTAGCAGCCCTAACCAAAGAAGAATGGGGGAATTTTACTATTGGAACCGAGGAAGTATGGTCAAATTATTATCTAAACTTAACCCTTGTTCGTGATTTGCAAACCAAGTTTAATAATATGGGTGATACGAGTAATGCAGTAAATAATATGAAATCAATGTTAAAAATAGTTCTTGCATATAAAACTTTTAAGCTTACCGATTTGTTTGGCGATATTCCCTTCTTTGAGGCAGGACGTGGATTTGAAGACCTTGAGTATGTTCGGCCAAAATATGATTCGCAAGAAAGCATTTATATGTTTTTATTAGACGAATTAAAATGGGCTTCCGAAAATATTGATGTTACTGCTACACAAGAACCTTATGCAACTTTTAGTAGTTTTGATAATCTTTTATTCGGTGATCTTGCAAAATGGCAAAAATTTGCTAACTCATTGCGTTTGCGCTATGCAATGCGAATGTATAATAAAGAGCCCGAATCTTCCGGTGAAATAATAAAAGAAATAATTGAGAATAATTTGCCTGTATTAACAGGCTATAATTTATCATCTCCTGTTCTTGACAATGTTAGCATTTGGCCTTATTCGGTGAGTTGGAAAAATGAAGCACTTAACTGGTCTTTCCGCGAGCATGACAATTTGCGAATGGGCTCAAATGTTTGGAGTCAAATGTCGGTAAACGACAGCTCGGACGGTAGTGGAATATTTGACTTGAGGACATATCTGTTTTTTGAAACTAATAATGAAAGCAAATGGAGGCCTTATCCACAAATTTCAAGCCCCGATACACCTCCATCCGGCGGTGTTCCTTATGCAACTCATCGCGATATTTTCTTTACAAATAAAGGTGAATATTGTATTTATTCGCCGTTTAATTTTTATCTTGTCAGAGATGAAGATAATGTGCCTGAAATTTTAATGACAGGAGCTGAGGTTCATTTCATTAAAGCAGAAGCATTTTTAAGAGGAATTGGTGTTGCACAAAGCGAAATGGATGCGAGCAATGAATATATGAGTGGGGTAATGGCCTCTTTTGATTTATGGAAAGAAATAATGCTGAATTCAAAACTTCCGAGTTCGGGAGCCGGTTTTACTGATAATATAAGTCTTCCTACAAATTTAGATCAATCTAAATTAATAAATAATGTGGGATTTTGGAATGTAACAAGCGAAATCGAAAAATTACAACTTATTTATTCGCAACGTTCTATCGATAATTTCAGGCAGGTTTGGGAAGCATTTTCTGTTGAACGCCGTACAATGCTTACAAAACGAGAAGGCCCGGCTTTAGACTATTTTCGCTTGCAATATCCTCCATCCGAACAAATAAATAATACTAAAAATTGGTTGGAACAGGTTAGTAAAATGGGAGGTGATAATAATAATGTTAAAATTTGGTGGATGCAGTAGAATAAAACACCTAATTAAAAAATGAAAAACATATTTATATAATTTATCAAATAATTTATTAATAAAATTAAAAACAAAGTACTATGAAAAATTTTTACAAAACTTTGCTAAAGCTGCTTCCGGTTTTTTTCCTGTTGCAGACAGCTTTTCTACAGTCACAAACTAATCAATACTTGCATTTCGATAGGGTTGATGATTTTGTGAGCCTTGAAAATGCATCACAATATGTTACTAATTCAGATGGAATTTCAATGACCGGTTGGTTTTATTGTGATGAATTGGCCTATGGACAAGGGATGATGGGATTTCGAACTATCGGAAATGGATTTTATTTAATTCAATTAAATGATGGAGTTGTTGAATGTCGTCTTGAAACAGGTAACGGACTATTTGAATTTGTTGCTCCGGCAGGATCAACAATTCCTCAAACATGGCAACATTGGGCATGGATCTATGATGGAAGTAATGTAAGCCTGTATATCGATGGGGCATTAATAGGTAAAGCAGATGCATCAGGGCAATTAACTAATGCTAATATTTCATTTGGTATCGGTAAAAGTATTATAGGTAGTTATAATTTTGTTTATGGTGGAAGAATTGATGAAGTATCAGCTTGGAATATTGCCTTATCACAAGATGATATTCAGGATATAATTGATAATGAATTGACCGGAACAGAACCGGGATTACAATTGTATTATAAATTTAATCAAGGTGAACCCGGAGGAAATAATACTACTATAACCAAACTTACTTCAGAGACCGGTTCTGGAGAGCGTGATGCCGACCTTAACAATTTTGCCCTCATAGGTGAAACATCAAATTTCAATGGTACTCTCAATCCCGGATTTCAGGCAATTTCATTTCCGCAAATCCCAAATAAATTAATTTCTGCTGAACCGTTTGAATTAGAAGCTGAAGCCTCATCAGGACTTGAAGTGTTTTTCGAGGTTATTGCAGGCCCTGCACAAGTTTCAGGTAACATATTAACTCTAACCGGTGAGCCGGGAGAAGTAAGCATTGAAGCAACTCAACCCGGGAATGGACAATATGAGCCGGCACTACCTGTAGTAAATTCATTCATGGTGATTGATCCGAATTTACATGTTCCTGAAATTGATGCACGTAGCCCTTTGGCAGGCGATGTTTATGTTCCTGAGCTTTTACCAATTCAATTAGCAACTTTTACCACTATTGATTATCCTGAACTTTTTATGGTCGAAGAAGTTGAATTTAATATCGATGGTGAATCAATTATTCCTGTTAATTGGGGTGAAGGATATTTTTCGGCATGGTGGGAACCACCGGCTTTTGGAAATTATACAATTAATATAATTTCGACCAATAATTTTGGAGCTTCAGCTACTCTGCCTGTAAACATTAACATTGTTGAAAATACAACTAATATCGAAATATTAGCAGTTGATGATGTTTGGTTAAATGCAAATACACCTTCAGTCGTTGTGGATGCTGAATTACCATCTTATCTTGGTGCTTTCGGCCAAATAACCGGAATCTTATCGGTCAGTTGCCCTACGGGCGGTTGTGGCGAATGGGATAGAGTTGCAAGTGTTGATGCAAGAGGACACGATGGAAAATGGGTAGAAATAATACGATATATTACACCCTATGGTGTACCTTGTTCTCACGAGATTGATTTAACTGATTATATGTCAATTTTACAGGGAAAAGTTTCATTTCGACTTAATTGCGAAACATTAGATAATGGATATCTATACGATTTGGCTTTTAACTTTAGTCAGGGTGCTCCCGAATTTAATTATAGTAAAATTGATATCATTTGGCAAGATATTTACCAATTTGGTGATTATGCAAATTTACAGCCTGTTGAAAATCAAAACCATACTTTTGCACCAAATACTGAGGCTTCTGTGCTTAAATTAGTTTCTTCAGGCCACGGATGGGGAGATTTAAATACAGGAAACGCAGCCGAATTTCATGATGATACTCATCATATTTGGGTTAATGGTGAGCAAACTTTTGAACAACATAATTGGCAGATTTGTAATCCTAATCCCGATGGTTGTCAACCTCAAAATGGAACATGGTATCATAATCGCGCCGGTTGGT
This sequence comes from Bacteroidales bacterium, assembly GCA_016342645.1. Taxonomy (GTDB): domain Bacteria; phylum Bacteroidota; class Bacteroidia; order Bacteroidales; family JAEINX01; genus JAEINX01. The sequence continues at coordinate 4,148 of JAEINX010000013.1, forward strand.
GTCCGGGTTCAATAGCTCCCTGGTTTGATTTCAATATGACCCAGTATGTCGCTGGAGGAAGTGTAGAATTGGGTTATGTTTTTGATGAAGACTATGTAGATTATTGCCATCCAAACCATCCAGATTGTGTTACAGGAGTTACTTGTTCAGATTGTGATGATGGATTTAACCCTCATTTAGTTGTGGCTTGCAACTTGGTTTCTTTCAGTGATGTTCCTTTTCTTAACACCGGAGAAACTCAAACAATTAGTATAAATCCGGGATTTCAGTTTGTATCGGGAAGGATAAATCCGGTTGAACCAGATATTACTATTGTGGCAGGAGAAATTATGAATGATGATCTTAATTATATTAGAAATTCGGAAGGTGCAATGCTACGTAAAATTGGCCCAAACTGGGTTAATGGAATCGGTAACTGGGTTGGAACCGAAGGCTATTTAATTAAAACAAGCGGAACAGGACAATTTACAATTGACGGTAACCTGATTTCACCTGCAACTCCTATTGGTATTTCACCGGGATTTCAGTTTGTTAGCTACTTGCCTAGCTACGAAATCGATGCTTTTGACGCTTTTTCTTCTATAGTTGATGAAAATTTATCTTATGTAAGAAATTCGGAAGGTGCAATGTTACGAAAAATTGGCCCAAACTGGGTTAACGGTATCGGAAATTGCGTTCCAAGTGAAGGATATTTAGTTAAATATACTTCTAATGCAATTTTAACATATCCCTCGACAGGAAAAAAATCAACAAAAGTTGATAGGTTATTATGCGATTATTTCCATTTTGATGGAGGAAATCCTGTCGATTCTGTTTTCACAATATACATTAATGGTTTAGAAATTGGTGATGAAGTGGCAGCTTTTGATAATGAAAATATTATAGGTGCTGTAAAAATAAATTCTACTGAAGCATTTGAAAACGGACTTTCAATATTTGGTGAAATATTTAAAGGAAAGGGATTTACTTCAGGAAATCCAATAACTCTAAAGATTTGGGAATCTTCTTCTCAAACATTGGTTCCTTTTAAATCTTCAATGGCAGATCCTTTTGGTGAAGCTTATATGGAAAATGTATATCCTTCTGAAGATGCTTTATATAGCGTGTATAATATTACAAAAATATCTAAGGTAATTGAAAACAATAAGGTTATAATATTCCCTAATCCTGCCTCCGACAAAATCAATGTCCAATCCAAATTAAACATGAATCGAATTGTGATTGTAAATTCAATTGGACGTATAATGTATGACAGAATTGTTAATAATAACATGATAGATATAAACACAGAAGGCTTTAGTAAAGGTGTTTATATTGTTAAAATATATGGCGATAATGAAGTAAATAATAGACAAGTCATTATTGAATAATTCTTTTATTAAATCCAATTATTAAATTCTTTTACAAGGGCGTACCGGAAAATTATTAAATACCGGTACGTCTTTTTTTAAACTTTTTAAAATTCTAAAAATAGTTTTGTTAAGAATATATTTCTATTTTTGTGAAAAAGATATTCTCAATGAAAATATTTTCAATAATAGAAGAAAAATCCAAAGCAGGGAAGAAGCAATTTGCCGTTTTGATAGACCCTGATAAACCAAGTGATGATGAACTTTTATCTCTTATAAATGAATCTGAAAACTCAAATGTCGATTATTTTTTTGTTGGCGGAAGTTTATTAACCAACGATTGTTTCGATCGCTGCATTTCATTAATTAAAAAGAATAGTTCAATCCCTGTTGTTTTATTTCCCGGAAACACACTTCAAATGAGCAAAAAGGCTGATGCTTTATTGTTTTTATCATTAATTTCGGGCCGTAATGCCGAAATGCTCATTGGCCGACATGTAATTGCAGCACCATATCTGAAATTAAACAAGCTTGAAGTGATCCCAACCGGATACATGTTGATTGATAGTGGAAAAACCACAACAGCCTCATATATGAGTAATTCAATACCTATTCCGGCCGATAAAACCGATATTGCTTTGTGTACTGCAATGGCCGGAGAAATGTTGGGCTTAAAAACAATTTATATGGATGCCGGAAGTGGGGCAGAGTCAACCATATCAAGCAAAATGATTGAAAGCGTAAAAAATAATATTACGGTCCCGCTGATAATAGGTGGAGGTATCAGAACTCCCGAAAAAGCAAAAGAAATTGCCGAAGCCGGAGCAGATATTGTTGTTGTTGGAAATATTCTTGAAAAGAATTCAAATTTAATTAAAAGAATATCAGAAGCTGTGCATTCATGAAATTTTTGATTGATGATTCCCATACGGACTAACTTCGTGTTGTCTGATTTATTATTGAAAAACACCAACCGTTTTCTTTTTTATTTCAACCAATAACTTATTATTGTAATCTGATAAACATTTTTTCTTATATTTACTTTCTTTTTTACAAACCATAAAAAAACTAATATTATGAAAAAATTATTACTTGCATTATTTGTTTTAATATCAGGAACTATGTTTTCACAGGTTATTAATGAAGAACTTACCGAAAAAGCATGGCTTGATGATGAACCAAAAACTATTTTCGGAAACAAAGTAACAATGGTTTTTGGAGAGCCTGCCGGAAGGCAAGCAACAGTAAATACAGCTCAAATCACAACTGTTGCTTATAAAACCACCGAACAATTAATTGAAAAAACAAAAAAACTTGCTGCCAAGGAAAACTGGCCTGAGGAAAAAACTAATGAAGAAATTGAATTAATCAATAATGAAGCCCCCGGTGGAAGGCTATACATCTACATTACAAGAGAAAATGAGAGCAGAGCCAATGCAAAATGGTTCTTTGTAATTTTCCGTGATCTTAAAGACAAAGGAAAAATTACCGAAATCGATTTGCCATATAAAGCCCCTCAACTTCCACAAGGAAAAGGCTGGTGGAATTACATTGAAGTAAATATTGATAAACCTTTACCAAGTTCATTCTACGTGTATTTAAACGATAGGCAAAGCGATCAATTATCTGACTTTAAATTTTTGATTAATACTAGCAGACAATAGCTTTTCTTTGATTTTAGTTTGATTTTACATTGTTTAGAGGAAAATAATTAAGAAATTAGCCGCCGTAAATTAAATGGATGATGTTAAAAATAATAAACTAAATCATGAAAAGACTAATAATACTATTTTTTGCAATACAAATTATTACTACTTCTATGGCACAGGTGGCTATAAATTACGATGGTAGCCAACCTGATGCCAGTGCCATGTTGGAAATAAAATCAACAGATGCCGGCATGCTTGTTCCCCGCTTGTCTATGGCTCAGCGAGACCAAATTAACAATGGTACATTTGCTACCGGCCTTCTAATTTATCAAACCGACCATACTCCCGGATTTTATTATTATAATGGTAGTGAGTGGCAGATATTAATAGGTGCCGACAATATTATGTGGACAATGGATGAAAACTCACTATATCGTGCCGTTGGAAGCGACACCCTCGTAACCATTAGCGAAACCGGTGCTGTTGGCATTGGAAATTCAAATCCTAAAATGCCCTTAGATATCTTTGGATATAGCGGAACCCTTATAAATGGCTTAATAGCAAGATTCGATAGTGATAAAACAGATTATTCGAGAATTGCTGTTGACGGAACAAACGGAGCAGATGCACAACTTTCATTTATGAATAGTGGAACCAGTAAATGGACTTTAGGTAATGATGTGAGTAGCAACAATTCATTCATAATACGAAAAGGTTTTGGAGCATTTGGCACAAACGATGTCTTTATTATAACACAAAATGGACAGGCGGATTTAAATGTTCCACTTCTCGGCAACCAGGGAGGATTAACTGTTGGGAAAAAAGATGCTGAAGCAGGCGGACAAACTTTTTCTATCGTTAGAAGTATTGGTGCACACAGTATTGACACCAGATATGTGACCGGTTTCTGGGCACAAAGTTTTGGAGCATATAACACATCTACTAAATTAGGTAACATCGGGTTGGCCGGAAGCCACAAAAATGTAGTAGATTTTATGTCATTTGGAGTAGGCGGTGATGATTGGTGGGATATGCACTCATTGTTTAGTGTCGATAAATATGGAAATGCAGGAATAGGAATGTTTGCTGCACATAAATCTCCAACAGCGAAACTGGAAATAGATGGAAGTAGTACTTATGATTTACTGAAAGTAAATACTGTCGAAAGCCTGACTGCATTTATAGTAGAATCGTCAGGTAATGTTGGTATAGGTACTGATACACCTTCTGTTAAACTTGAGGTTAATGGTGGTATCAAATTGGGTAATCCCGATTCTAATGATGATGGTTTGATGGATAATGATAATAAAATCACGGTTCCCGAGGGGACAATGCGGTGGAATGAACCAATTTTAAAGCTTCAGGTTTTTAACGGTTCATCATGGGTGAATCTGCATTAGTTTTTATTATTACAAAAAATCCCTCCAAATTTATTTTCATTACATTTTTTTACTAAAATTGCACTCAGTATTTTATTATTGAATTCTTTATAATTTATTAATCTAAAAATATTATCTTGATGAAAAAATTTATATTATTTTTTGTTCTTTTTCTGTCGGCTGCAATAATTTCAAATGCACAGAAAAAAATATTAAGTATCGAAGATGCAACATGGTTGAACAGGAGTATTTATCCCTCCACATTGCAGCAATTACAATGGATGGGCAGTAGCGATCATTTCGCCTATGTGAAAAGAAATTGCTTGATTGTAGGAGATATAAAGTCGGAAAAACGCGATACAATCGTAAAAATTAATGATTTTAACGCTTTTGTTCCAAAACTAATTTCCGATTCCTTAAAACGCTTTCCGCAAGTTAACTGCCTCGATGATAATGTTATTATGTTTAAAAATAATAATAAATTATTTCTTTATGATATTTCGCTTAAAGAACTTCGAAAAGTAAACGAGTTTGACGAAAAAGCTCAAAATGTTGATATTGATGACAAAACTTTCCAACTTGCTTATACAATAGACAACAATCTTTTTGTTGCACTCGAAGGCAATCAAATTGCAATTACAACAGACGAAAATAAAGACATTGTCAATGGCCAAACAGTTCATAGAAATGAATTTGGAATTCATAAAGGAACTTTCTGGTCGCCAAATGGAAAATATCTGGCTTTTTATCGTAAAGATGAATCTATGGTTACCGATTATCCGATTGTGAATATTGATAAACGCATTGCCGAAGTCGAAAACACAAAATATCCTATGGCAGGAATGACTTCGCATGAGGTTACGCTGGGGATTTACAGTATTTCTGAAAATAAAACTGTATTTTTGAAAACCGGTGAACCTAAAGACCAATATCTCATAAATGTAAGCTGGAGCCCAAACGAAGATTTTATTTACATAGCGGTTTTAAACCGAGGCCAGGATCATTTAAAACTAAATCAGTACGATGCTAAAACAGGTGATTTTGTAAAAACTCTTTTCGAGGAAATTAACGAAAGATATGTGGAGCCGGAAAACGGTCTTTCTTTTTTAAATTCAAAACCAAACCAATTTATTTGGCAAAGCGAACGCGATGGATTTAAGCACTTATATTTATATAATACAGAAGGAAAATTATTAAAACAACTGACAAAAGGCGATTGGCTGGTAACGAATTTTCTCGGATTTGATAAAAATGATAAGCAAGCGTTTTTTACGGCAACAAAAGAAAGCCCTATTCAAAATAATATTTATTCTCTAAATCTGAAGAATTTGAAAATAACAAGGCTTTCTCTCGATCATGGAAGGCACAGAGCCGATCTTAACAAAAACGGTAAATATTTAATTGATAGATTCAGTAGCACCGAGGTAACAAGTGAAATAAAAATAATTTCAGCTAAAGGCAAAGAATTACAGGTTTTACTTGAAGATAAAAATCCATTGGCAGATTATAAGCTTGGGGAAATGTCGATATTTACTATAAAAAACAACGAAGGCGAAGATTTATATTGCCAAATGATTAAACCTGTTGACTTTGATTCAACGAAAAAATATCCTGTAATTGTTTATGTTTACGGTGGGCCGCACGCCCAATTAGTTAGCGATTCATGGCTTGGAGGTGCAGGTCTTTTTAATAATTATCTTGCCAGCGAAGGTTATGTAGTTTTTACTCTCGACAACCGAGGCTCAGCTAACCGTGGTTTTGAATTTGAAAGTGTGATACATCGAAATCTTGGAACTCTCGAAGTAGAAGATCAAATGAAAGGTATTGAATATTTAAAAACTTTAGATTTTGTCGATCCCGAACGCATTGGTGCAAGCGGCTGGAGTTATGGCGGCTTTATGACAACATCATTATTATTGAAACAACCCGAAACTTTTAAAGTAGGAGTAGCAGGCGGCCCTGTAATTGATTGGAAATTTTATGAGGTCATGTATGGCGAACGTTATATGGATACACCCGATGAAAATCCCGAAGGATATAAAAACGCCAGCCTTTTGAATTATGCCGATAAACTTGAAGGCGACCTTTTACTAATTCACGGAACAGCCGATGCTACGGTAGTTTGGCAAAATAGCCTCTCCTTAATCCAAAAATGTATCGAAGACGGCGTTATGATTGACTACTTTGTTTATCCCGGCCATGGGCACGGTGTTGGAGGAATGGACAGATTACACCTTAACAAAAAGATAAAAAAGTATTTCGACGATCATTTGAAGTAAATCGAAAAAGGAAGCAAAGTTGAACGAGGAATAGGGAAATCATTTAGCAATCGTATTTTCAACTTAGCACTATCGCCCTGTTTTCATCAATGCAACACCCTGACAAAACACTTGACTATCTGGTAGAGTTTCTGTTGCTGTTTATCCATTTTTAGAAGTTGAGATTTGATTCCGATAGCTTGTTTGAGAATCCGGCAAACATAGAATTTTTTTTATTTTGATATATGAAAAATATTATGTTACTTTGTAGCACTATTAATTTAAAAATGCATTACGGCTTGGTTTTATTGGGGTTAAAAATTGAAAAAAAGAATGTTTACAAATAGAAATAAGTATAAAGATTGTAGGAAAATAATGGATAAAGAAGGAATATGTATTATTAATGTGCTATGGCCTCACAAATCGGGTGGATTACGAATTAGGGATGTTGTTATTTCGGGGTTGTAAGCCATTTTACAGAAACACATGAGAAACTTCATTTTAGTAAATATATTTTTATTTATTGGACTCATAAGTCAAGCTCAAACTGACAGTTTGATATTTGAGAATCCCTCTTTTACTTCAATACTTATCGGGTCTGACAATTTGTATGCGATTAACAAAGATGGGCGTTTAACGGCATGGAATTTAACTACTCTTGAGAAAGTCTTTCAGAGTTCTGATACAATTTATACTTCGATTGCAAAGGACAAAGGAGATGATATTTTTCTAGGAACTGAGAAAGGTACAATATTTAAACTCAATCAAACTGATTATTCAATAAAAGAGTATTTAAAACTGAAAAAAGATTACAGAATAGATTACATTTTTTTCAATTCATCAAATGAAATATTCCTAATTGTTCCTTATGCAGTCTACGACCCAGTAAAAGACAAATACTGGAATAATTTTACACACGAAGCAAATGGTATGATTGTACAAAAGCGATTTCTATTTTTCTTTAATAAGCGGACTGACACATATTTTGATATGCCTCAATATACTTTTATTGATAGTAAAGATAGAATCTGGATGACGAAAAGTTTTGGTGAATTTGGAGGCTCATTACAACTCTTTGATACAAAAAACAGAAAAGTATTGAAATCAAATATCGACAGTTTGAATTTTGGTTTGCTGTTTCCAAAATCTGTCTTTGAAGATGATAATCAAAATATTTTTATCACCTCAGGATTACAACATTTCATAAATAGTGGGGAGATTTATAAAATTGAGAACATGACAGCTAAAGTCATTTACAACAGTAAAGACTATAGAGACAGTACCCATACAAATCATTTTAGTAGTGGTATTTTTGTTGGCCCTGGGATATATAACAGCAAAGAGCAAAAAATCTATTTTGCCACAACAAATGGTTTTTATAGAATGGACGTACCTATCAATGGAAAAATTAAAAGTCACGAATTAATATTTACACCAGATTTGTCTTGGGAACGAGAGCCACTTGCAATTGGAGTTGGAATGACCATTAAAAAACTTGTTTTCACTAATGATAATAGACTTGTTTTCTTAACTTCAAATAACGGAATCGGAATAATTGACGGACAAAAAACAATAATGTTAAAATAAAAAAACACCTTATAATAAATAGGACTCTGAGCAACCTGCAAGACCCAGCTATTAGTCCATGTTGAACTACTTTGAAAATAACCACTTAATGATTTAGACAGTTATTAATAATTTTTATATTTGTGAAAAATAAAGATGAAATATACACTATTAATGCGCTATAACTCAATGGGTGGATTACGCAATTGAAGTGTTACTATTTTGGAAATACAGAGCATTTGAAAAAACAAACTACATGCGAATAAGAATGAATTCTTAGAACCAATTAAAGGAATTGTAAAAATGAAAATAATTGAGATAATTTCACAATCTGAGAAGCCTGAACTTTATGAAAAGGGTACATCATTTATGTGGACTGACGAACATATTTCAAAGCAACTATTAAATATTCACCTGAATGCTGACATTGACCTTGGAAGCAGAAAAAAATCAACCATAGTAAAAACTGCCAATTGGATATTGGACACACAAAAAGAGAAAGGAAAACTAAACATTCTCGATTTGGGTTGTGGGCCTGGACTTTACGCTGAAATATTTGCTGAAAAAGGCCATTGCATAACAGGAGTGGATATTTCGAAAAACTCTATTGAGTATGCTAAGAAGTCAGCGAAAGATAAAAAGTTTGATACAAATTACGTGAATTCAAATTATTTAGAAATTAACTTAGAGTCAGACAAGTATGACTTAGTTGTGTTGATATACACCGACTTGGGGGTCTTAATACCGAGTGAAAGAGATAAGCTTTTGAAAATGATTTACCGTGTATTGAAAAAAGGTGGAACATTTATCTTTGATGTTCTGAAAGATAAGGATATTGAAAACAAAACATCTCCTAAAACATGGGAAGCAAACAACAGCGGTTTTTGGAAAGAATCTCCATATTTAGCACTTTCAGAATCGTTTTTATACAAGGAAGAAAAAGTCATTCTATTCCAACATAACATTATCGGCACAGCAGGAAATATTGAAACCTATCGATTTTGGACACATTTCTTTTCTCAAAACGATGTTTGTAAAATGCTCGAAACCCATAACTTTATTGATATACATTTTAGAGAAGATATTTTACCAAAAGGAGATATGTGGAATGGAGATAATGTGATTTTTACAATGACATCAAAATAAATTTTTAACAAAATAATAATTTTAAAATTCATTGCAATAAGTTTAAATATTTTCCCTAAATTGTCCCCCATGAAAAAGCTTAGTTCAAAATGAAACAAAAGAAAATACCGGTAATTTTTGTATCTGTTTTATTTTTTATAATTTATTCTACAAAAGTTCACAGTCAGGAATATGGATGTACAACATTTTCCTTGATTGAAAACCAAAGAAATATTTTTGGCCGTAACCTGGATACTGATGCTGAATTCGGGTATATTTTTATTAATAAAAGAAATATGAGCAAGGTTTCATATTTTGATTCAACCAGTACTGAATATGCAGCAACTTGGATATCAAAATATGGTAGTATAACTTTTAACCAGATTAGTTGCGATATTCCTCATGGCGGAATGAATGAAAAAGGATTGGTTGTTGAACATATGTATTATGGAAATTCAAATTATCCGCCGGTTGACGAAAGACCGGCAGTTATTTCACATCAATGGATACAATATGCTTTGGATAATTGCCAAAATATCATAGAAGTAATTGATATTGATACACATATAAGAATATCCGATACTGAATATAAGTTTCCGATACATTTTCATGTAATGGATAGTTCAGGCGACAGGGCAATTATTGAATTTCTTGCTGACACATTCTCTGTTTACAGAGGGGAATATTATACAGCTTGCGCATTATCAAATAGTTCATATAATTACTCCCTAAATTATCTTTCAAATTTCATAGGCTGGGGCGGCTCAAATCCGATTCCGGTGAATGTTAGCGGTACAAAAGATAGATTTGTAAAAGCTGCCGATATGGTAAAAAACTATCCGGGATCCGCTACTATACCAGTTATTAAATATGGGTTTTCTATTCTGGATTCTGTCTGGGAAAACACCAAATGGCAACTGGTTTACGATCTTGACAGTCTGTGTATAAATTATAGACTGCTATCTGACACATCAATTAGGACAATACATTTGAGAGATTATGATTTTGATTGTTTATCAGGCACTGAAATGTTAGAAATTGGGAATGATCCGAATATTAGTTCAAACTGGCTTTCTTTTACAACTCAACTTAACACTTTTCTGATAAATACAATCTGCAATTTGAGCGGATTTGTAAATAGTGTTCTTGGAGATGAAGCAGATGATATTGCAGTGCATCCGGAAAGTACATCTTCATGTATTACAACTTCCCTAAACAAAGATTATGATTTATTAGAACCCATTCTGTACCCAAATCCAACAAATGGAATGATCAATGTTAAAATTGACAACATTAAAAAAATAGAAATTGCAAATGAAACAGGGCAAATAATTTATACTACCAGAACCAATATAAATATTGACATAGGAAAGCAACCTAAGGGTATTTACTTTATAAAAATCACTACTGATAAAAAAATAATTTCATTAAAAATTGTAAAACTATAAATTACGCCCTATAAATAAATTTAAAGTACTTACATGTGTTTTTCCGGTAAAAATTATGAATATTTATTTCGAAGAGGAGAAGGTGTTATTAATTAGGTGTTTTGATAAAAAGTACTTCGATGGACAAATACAAAAAAATGCGTATAGTGTAGTAATTACTTGGAAATCACAGACATTAACTTCAACCATATGAGAGAAAAATTTTAATTGTAGCTATATTAATACGATGGAGACAGTTTTAGAAAATATTTTAACAAGATATTATAAAGATGAAATGATTTCCTTTATGGATTCTCATCCTGAATATTTTGAGGAGGCAATTGAGTTAGCTATTTCAAATAAACAGCCATATTCCTGGCGGGCAGCCGGATTATTATGGAGTTGTATAGAAGAAAATGACCGGCGAATACAAGGAAACATTAAAAAAATAATTAGCGTCATACCGGCTAAGAATGATGGACATCAGCGGGAATTGCTTAAAATTCTTTTACGAATGGAAGTAAATGAAGAATATGAAGGCCTTTTATTTAATGTTTGTATGACTATTTGGGAAACAATAAATAAAAAGCCATCAGTACGATTTATTGCTTTAAAAACCATCTTTAAAATAGCAAAAAGATATCCTGATTTATCCAATGAAATTACTTTTCTTACACAAAATCAATATTTGGATTCATTGTCTCCCGGTGTAAGAAGATCTGTTTCTAAGATGAAAAAGGAGTTTGCACTTTAATGGGCAACATAAAGAATTGATCGGAAAAGTTTTTGATTCTTTTGAAAATATATAATCAATTTCAAGAAAACTAAAATCAGAGTAATTTTTTCTCTTCAAGCGAAGCATTGATTTTCTTATGATAATTCCAGAATTTGGTTTCTATTTCATTGAATACTTTCTTGAATTCAGGGGGGATATAGAAGTAATCCGTCAGCACATTAAGGCCGGTTCGGATCTGAATAAATAAGAATTTCAAAAAGAAGTTTTGATTAGGAACTTGACTCCGGTGAATCCATCTTAATTTAATAATAACGACATTAATCCTTCTTTTCTTCTTCTGGCTACCTCTACTTCAGTGCCATCTTCCATTATAACTGACCCGCCTTCGCCTTTAATATACCTCTTAACATAAGCCAGATTTATTAAGTGCGAATGATGAGCCCGATAGAAATTTAGAGAAGACAACATTTCATCGTATTCTTTTAATGTCCTTGTTACAAGAATTTTTTCCTTATTCCTTAGGTAAAAAACAGAGTAATTTCGATCGGATTCACACCGGATTATATCTTTAATTTTTACAAAAATAATCCCATCAAAAGCAGGTAATGCAATTTTTTCAAAACTGTTTTTATTTTCTAACAGCACTTTAAGTTTCTCGTTTAAGATTTTTGATTCGACTACTTCAGTCATTTTTTTAACAGCATTAACAAGATCATCAGGGTCAACAGGTTTTAAAAGGTAATCAATTGCACTAAACTTGAAAGCTTTTACAGCAAATTGATCATAAGCTGAAACAAAAATTATTTTGAAATTAATCTCAGGGAGCTTTTCTAATAAATCAAAACCCGTACCATCAGGCATTTGAACATCCAAAAAAACAAGCTCAGGTTTGTATTTAACTATTTTTTCTACTCCAGATTTAACATTTTCAGCCTCAGCGATTACATTTATATTTTTACAAAATTTATTAATATTATTTAATAGTGAACTTCTACTCTTTTTCTCATCGTCAATAATTATTGCTTTTATCATTTTGTGTATCGTTTTATTCTCGCATTCAATCATTCAATCATTTTCGCATTTGTTTTTTTACTCGGTTTCAAAAGGGATATTCAATTCTACTTTTGTACCGGAAGCTTTTCCTGCTTCATCCTTTAAATCAATAATTTTAACAGAAATATTTGCCGTCATTTGTTGGTTAACCAATTCTAAGCGTTCTTTTATTAGCTGCATCCCAAGAGATTTTCTTGTTTTAGAACTCTTTGGTTTTGACGATCCTTCTCTACCAACGCCATCATCAATAATTAAACATTTAATTAGATTATTTTCTTTTTTCAGTTCAATATTTATTTCTCCTTTTTCTTTTTTCTTTGTAACACCATGTAATATTGAATTTTCAACAAATGGTTGGATAAGCATGGGTGGAATATAGATTCTTTCAATATCTATTTCAGGTTCAATATTAATTTTGAAATCAAATTTGTTGCTAAACCGCACTTTTTCCAATTCTATATAAAGCTGCAATGTATTAATTTCGTCTTCAAGCGGGATAAACGATTCACGTGAATTATCTAAAATATATCGCATTAACTTTGCAAATTTTCCAAGATAAATTTCTGCCGAATCGGATTCATTTTCAATAATAAAACTTTTAATAGAATTTAAGGAATTAAAAATAAAGTGAGGATTCATTTGCGATCGCAGCAGCTTTTGTTCAATTTCAAGATTACTTTTCTCAAGTTCATTCTGAAAATTTCTTTGTTTCAATTTAAAACGATTAAACAATAAAATTACTAATATGGCAAATAATAAAATAAATACAACTATGAAAATAATTATTCGTTCACGGCTTTTAAGTTTAAGGGATTGTATTTGTATTTCCTTTTCTTTCTTTTCAGTTTCATATTTGGTTTGCATTTCAGCTATCTGTTTACTGCTGTTTTCATTATATAAAGTATCTTTAATCGCAGATAATAATTTATGATAATCAATTGATTTTTCAAACTCATTAGTTGCAAAATAGAGGTCAGAAAAGATTAAATAATTTTCCATTAACATATTTTTTAAATCCATTTTTGTTGCTATTATTTGAGCCTCAGAAAGAAAATTGATGCCTTTTTCAAATTCATTAAGTTCAATACACAATCCTCCAATCTTATTTAATCCAAATGCCAGGCTGTAATTATTACCCGTTTCTCTATTCATTTTAATGGCTTGTTCATACAAATTATATGCTTCATTATAATCTTTTTTATTCCAATACACATCAGCCAAATTATGCATTGTTGATGGAATACTATTTTTAGCATCTTGTTGTGTTTTGATTTCTAATGATAGTTTTAATAATACTTCTGCAGTATCGTAATTTCCAAAGTCAAGGTTTATATTTCCCATATTATGTAATGCGGTAGCTATTCCCTGTTTATCATTTACCTCTGTACTCAGTTCATAAGTTTTGTTGTAATATTCAAGTGCTTTAGCATTCTTATCCAGTTTTTTATATACATTTCCCAAACTATTGTAAATATCAATAATTGTGATTTTTATAATTTTTACTTCCTCTTCCGAAGTTTCTTCGAGCAACATTTCCTCAGAAATTTGTAGCGATTCGATTAAGTATTTCAATGCTGTGTCATACTCGCCAATACTTTGGTACGACATTCCAATATAGCTTAAAAGAGTTGTAATTTTTTGCTTGTCATTTAAATTTTTATAAAGGTCTATTGATTTCTGAAAATATTTTATTGCTTCGTGAGATGATCCAATTATATAATATACTGTACCTATATATCTTAAAGCAACAGCTTCCTCAATAGTTTTATTTGTTTTTTGTGCCAATTCCAATATTTGTTTTGAATATTCTATTGTTTTTGTCGGCTCAGATGAAAAGCTTTTTTTGGCCTGATCCTTCAATATTTTTATCCTTTCGTCAATAGTAGCTGATTTTAATATGTTTTCAAGACTGTCTGCCTCAGAAGATTGGGAAAATAAAATACCGGAGGAATTAAAAGTAAGAATTAAAACAAAGACCAACTTACAGAACCCTATTAATTTAGATGATGTCATATAAACCAAATTAAAATTAGTTTATCCAAAAGTACGAAATTTTTACTACCGGGTAATTTATCCCAACCAATTAGTAAAGCAATTTTTGGAGGTGATGTAGTTCCTCTGAATCACAAATACAATAACCTCGGGATGGATTGATGGCATGGAAAAATATTTATTAAACACTATCAGGAATTATTACGAAAATATTAATAAGGTAATAAGGTTTGGTAATGGTGGTTAATTCATTATCTACTAAGGTTTAAAAATCCATACTGACCCATGTTGAACTACATCCCATCTATGTACTTATCGACGGTTTTTAATGTTTTGCATGGAATTTCGGGAAAGAAAAAAGAAAAATGGGAATGGCGAAACGAATTAAAAAAATATTGCTAAATTTGATCTCAAACCGGAAGATGTTGGATTTGATAAAGTACAGATCAATAATGCTTAGGGTTTGACATTATTTGGAAAAATCAAATGACGACATTAACTTCAAAATATAATTCTATTGAATTGGAGAAAATCATTTCTGACTTCTATAATTTGGATTTAAAAGAAACTATCTATAAAATAGCTCTTAAGAAAATAAAAGACATGTTTTCAGGAATAATGTGTCAGATTATCTCCTGCCCAGTAACTCCTATCTATCAAGCAAGAGTCAATAAAACCAATGGTTTATTACCCATTAAAGGGTTTAGTTCAACAATGTATAAAAATAATAACCGGGTTGCTAGAAAATTAAAGGGTTGTAGTCTGGTTCAACTTTTGTGTAACTTGACAGGAAATTGCAACGCTCCCGAAAGTTTTTCTGACTGCTACTACTTATACAATTTTCGGATAGCCAAAACACTCTATCACATCAAAATACAGTGATAAATAAATAATGGATTTTTATCAAACAGCAATTGCTTTGTAAACTAAATTCATTTTTATTATCAAAGCAACTGACTTTGTAAAGTTTTTTAGATTATCTTTACATAATGAAAACCGAAAAGCTAAAAAAATTACCAATAAAAACAGATATTGAGAGTAAATCGATTCTCAAAAAATTGACGCTGGCACATAGAGCATTGGCTGAACTAAAGGGAATTGTTTCAAGTATTCCAAATGAGAGTATTCTAATCAATACTCTAGGACTTCAAGAAGCAAAAGACAGCTCAGCAATTGAGAATATAATTACCACTCAAGATGATATTTACAAAGCAGGATTAAATCTTGAGGGATTCAAATCTTTGAATGCTAAAGAAGTACAGAATTATATTTCAGCATTGAAATTAGGATTTGAATTAATATCAAGAAGAAAAATATTGACTAATAACGACATAATAGAAATCCAGTCAGAATTAGAGAAAAATAATGCAGGATTCAGAAAAGTCCCCGGAACAGTACTGAAAAATGCCGCATTAGGTGAAATCATCTATAAACCACCACAAGATTACAAAACTATTCAGGAATTAATGTCAAATCTTGAACAATTCATTAATGACGATAGTTTAAATGACTTTGATCCACTAGTAAAAATGGCGATTATTCATTACCAATTTGAAAGTATTCATCCATTTTATGATGGAAATGGTAGAACTGGTAGGATAATTAATGTATTATATCTCGTAATGAAAGACTTACTTGACTTGCCAATTTTATATCTAAGCAGGTATATTATTGAAAATAAGGGAGAGTACTACAAGTTATTACAAGAAGTTAGAGAAACTGACAACTTTGAGAATTGGGTACTTTACTTATTAAATGGAGTTGAACAAATTGCTAAAGAGACTATTCTACTCATTGGAAAAATTAGAGAATTAATATTTGAATATAAAAATTTTCTTAGAAATAATTACAAGTTTTATAGCCAAGACTTATTGAATAATTTGTTTAAGCATCCTTATACTAAAATAGAATTTATTGAAAAAGACTTGGGTGTTTCCAGAATAACTGCAGCAAAGTATTTGAACCAATTAGCAATAGACGGATTATTGAAAAAAGAGAAATTAGGAACCGGAAATTATTATGTCAATTTGAAATTGATTGAAGCCCTAACTGTTAAGAAATAAGGCACTTTGGCCAATAAATAGAACTCTGAACCATCTGCAAAGCCTGTTCCGCAACAGCGGAAAACCAGCTATGAGTCCTCCGAAAAGATAGTAACAGGCTATGTTGAAATACATAGAAAATAACCTCTTGATGATTTATATATTTAAAAATAATTCACACAAAATTACAACCGTTTCCCAAATTGATTATAATTAATGACTTCAATATTATTTTCATCAAGAAATTGTTTCCAATCTTCATTAAGCCAGAAGTTGAATTCGTCAACACGGTTGAGGTAGGAATCATCGCGGTTTTGAGTTGCGGGATGTGTCATGAATTCAACCACATTATACTTTCTGAATGCTTTTGAAATGCTATTTTTAAAAATCTCCAAATCGGCTTTTCCAAGAACCGAGAAATCGGGGATAAGGCATTGCGGAGTAGTGAAATGTTTTAAATAGGAATTTGTTGATAATGTGAAGATTTTCACTATCTTCATTTTATAATGCGAAAGATTTGTCAGCCTGCAATTTCTGATTTTTTCAATGCGGTTTTTCTTTAGGATATTCAAAATCATCGGCCCGATAAAAGGGTATTGATGAATATGTTTATGGCTATCAATATGTGAAACTTTGATGTGATTTTCTTTTAAAAAGTTGAGTTGAGCAAGTATTTCTTTTTCCAGTTCATTGGTTTTTATTTTCCCGAGGAATGCGTTTTTGATTAAAGCTTTTTGCGATAAAAAAACTTCATTTTCATCAACAAGCGATGATACTTCCGAAATCGGGGAAATCGGTTTTCCGACCGTGAGGTTCAAATGAAGTCCGCTGGAAATATTATTTAAATCGGGGATTTTTTTTAAGTCATCACTTTCGACAAGATTTGCCATGATAGAAAGGCTTGATATTTTTTGTTTTGCAGCAAGAATCAAAATTCCTTCATTTGCAAATTTATCCCACCCAAAATCATCACAATTTATAATAAGAAATTTATTATTGCTCATCATTTTGCTTACAGGTTTTTTGCCTTACGATAAACGGGCTTTGATTGTTTTTTGAGAAATAGTTGTAAATCCCGATTTCGGCAATAATTCCTATACTAATCAAAAACAAGCCTATCAGGGTTAAAGCAATGAAAAACAAAAACTCAGCCATGTAATGTTCCTTAATATGAATTCCAAAGAATACAGAGCCAACTATAATAATTAACAAGAAAACAATACCGATTAGGAAAAGTATCCCGCCAAATACCCCAAAAAGTCTGAATGGTTTATTCATATAAGAAATTATAAATTTCAAAAAAATAAGATCGAGAATAACGAGGAAAACCTTTTTAAGTTTATAATTACTTTTTCCGGCCGTCCGTTCTCTGATTTCGATAGGGATTTCTTTATGCCTGATTCCATTTTTGGCTACAATAGCCCCGAGAAATCTGTGGGCATCGCCAAGCATATTTATGTTTTCCAATAAATATGAACGATATGCCCTAAAAGTTGCTCCGAAATAATTCATTTTCACTCCCGAAATTTGTTTAATGATTGAGTGTGCAAAATTTGCAAGTACTTTTTTCACACGGCTACCCGGCCTATTGGCTTTTGATCCGCCAACCATATCGTAGCCTTGTTTATTCATTAGGTCGATAAAAGTTGGGATATATTGAGGATTATGCTGAAGATCGCCATCCATTGCAACTATCACTTCTCCTTTTGCATTTTCAAACCCGGCCCTAAGAGCAATGGTCTGCCCATAATTTCCCGCAAGGTCTATGCCCTTTATTCTTTTATCTTTTTCAGATAATTCAATGATCTTCGCCCAAGTTTTATCAATACTTCCGTCGTTTATGAATAATACTTCATATTCGTAATCAACTCCTTGCAAAGCATCAGTGATTTCTTTTGCCAATTGACAGACGTTGTTTTCTTCGTTGTGTGAGGGTATAACTATCGAAATACTTTTAATCATTATTCATCAAATTTTACCAAATTTAGCTTTTTCTTTCCTTCTTTAGTTTCAAACTTATACAAAATTTTGTAAGGCATATTTTTATCATTCACTTTTTCAAGTGCTCTATCATCAATTACATAATAGGCTTCGGGGAGAATTTCTTCGGTGTCGTTTTCAATAATTTGCATGTTTTCCTTAGTCATATAATAAGTTGTTCCCCATTGAGTGATTCTCATATTATAATATCTTAAATCATTATCTCCAACCATTTTTGCAACCTTCACAGCATCCGATTTATATTTATGAACTTCGGGATAACGATTTATCCAATTGAACCAATTAAATGAAACCTTAGCAATCAATAAAATGAAAACAACATATAAAAGTATATCTTTTTTATTTTTAAAACTTAAATAAACAAATATTCCTGCCAAAGCAGCCAGCCCGAATGATTTAAAATAAACATAAGAAATATCAAAACCAAGATCAATAAACGGAACTGCTAATAAATATAAAAATATCAGAATTCCAAAAATCCTGAATGCAATTGTAATTATTTTCATTTGAATTGGAAATTCCTTTGCTTTTTCGACAAAAATATAAATCAAAACTGTGTAAAACAAAGGAATGAGCATGATTATATATTTAGGGAAAAATCCCGGTGCCATCCAATAAACCGGAAGATTAAATAGAAAAACTAAGAGATTAAATTTCAAGAAACTATTTTGATTTAAAATTTTCCAAAACTTGCGGCTGAACATAAAGATTACTAAAAATGTCCATGGAGTATAATGATAAAGAACTTCGAGAGGAAAAACCGAAAAATGAAAAATGCTTCGCCAAATTGAATAATCCACTACTGTGCGATGTGTCGATTCGCTGAGTATTACGTTGAAAAGTGTGTCGATTGAATTTTGTTGAGAATAGAAATAATAATACAAAGCAACCGGAATTATAAAAGCCAAAACACCGACAAAATGCTGAAGCATGAAAAGCTTTTTGTAGTCTCGTTTGTTTCCGAAAATCACCAATAAAGTAACTCCCTGAAAAACTATCGAGGGCAATCCTTTTAATAAAAACGTTAGAGCTGCAATGAAATAAGACAATGCAAACAACATCCAGAAATTACTTCGTTTTTTATAAAAATAAATTACCATCATACCCGTATAAACCAAGCTGGCAAAAGGCATGTCGATTTGGCAAAAATATGCTTCGAACATCAACATTCTAATATTCGTAAGAAAAACAAGGGCAGTCAATATTCCGACTTTAGTTCCAAATTCTTTTTTCACAAAAAAGAATATGCTTGCAAACCAAATAAACAAAAACAATAGGCTGGGAAGACGTAGAACAAACTCATCAAGGTTTCCAAAAATATTATAAAACAATATTAAAATCCAATTGAAAATAGGGGGTTTACAATAATAAAATTCACCATGAATTGTTGGAGTAATATAATTACCCGAAATTATCATTTCGAGGGCGACAACACCT
Source organism: Bacteroidales bacterium (assembly GCA_016342645.1). GTDB lineage: Bacteria > Bacteroidota > Bacteroidia > Bacteroidales > JAEINX01 > JAEINX01. The sequence goes on from JAEINX010000013.1 coordinate 24,162, forward strand.
CGGGTTGCTTCATCGTTTTGGACAAAAACCGGAAAAAAATCTAAGTACATGAACAAAGCTCCGACTAAAAAAATAATTGCCAGCAAATACAAGCCCCACTTTTTATACCACTTCTGAAAATTTGTTTTGTTCATTAAAAAATTTTATCTATGAAGTATTTTTTTTGCAAAACTAAAATAAATTCCTGCAAAAGAAACTAAGGCCGTAATTATATAAAACATCAGGCTTAAAGCAATTGAAGTATTTATTTCTAAATGTAGAATTTCGGCTCCATACAAAAAAGTAATTTCTCTGGCGCCTATACCTCCAATAGTTAGCGGCAACGAGGCTGCTATCGATGAAATCAGAAAGAGAAAAAGATATTCAGTATATTTATCTTCCTGCCCGAAAGCAATCAAAATCAACATTGCACAAATCACTTGAGCAAGTTGCACGAAAAATGAAAAAGTCATAAACCTCGGAAAGCTTTTCACATAATCCGTGAAGAAAAACTTTAACAGAAAATAAAATGAAACTATTGAGGCAGGAATAATTAAAATGAACCAATATTTTATTTCTCCCGTAAAATTTGTGAAAACAAACAAGAAAGCTGCAAGACACAGCAAAGCAACTAAGCCGCTGCCGCGATCAAGCACCAAAGCCCAAAAAAGTTTTTTTACTTTAGTTTTAAAATTTTTGTTGAGTAAGAATATTTTATATCCATCACCTCCAATACCCCCGGGCAGAAATAAATTATAAAACATTCCGAGCAAATAGAGTTTAAAATTCGACAATTCGGAAATGTGAACATCTATTTTTTTGAAAAAAGTATTTAATCGAAAAGATGAAAGAAGTTGGGATATAATGAAAAGTATTAATGCAGAAAAAATCAGAAGGAGCTTAGAGTTTTTATAAATATCAATAACGAGACGAAGATCAATTTTTGTAAAAACCAAATATAAAGCTGTTGCTGTAAAAATCAATTTTATAGCAAGTTTTACGTACTTGTTAATTTTAAATTTATTAAGCACTGTTTGTTTTTTTTAAGGGATAAAAAAGCATAATGGTATAAAGGAATTAAAATCTAAGCCGATGATAATATCTTGTATTTTAAACTGAGCGAATTCCATTTATTTCCTTTATTCCTCATATTTCCTTATACCTTTTATCACCCAATTTATATACTGTTTGTTAATTCAATACTAATTAGCTGCTAAAAAAGAAATACGATTTATAGTTCCTTGTTCTTAATCATACGATAAATTGTTGATTTACCGATATCTAATTTTTTAGCAACAAGCAATACATTATTATTATATTTTTTAAGATAAAAATTAATAATTCGTTTTGTATAACCCTGAAGCGTATCTTCTTGAATTAGAAAATCACTCGTTGATGAAGTAGAGTGAAACGAAATATCCGTTTCTTCAATTGTGTCGGTATTGGTAAGTACTGTTGCAAGTTCAACAATTGCTTTTAATTCTCTAACATTTCCCGGAAAGGTGTAATTCATAAGTTTTTCCTGAGCTTTAGTTGAAATCACTAATTTCTTTAATTTATTTTCTTTACAGAAATCATCAACAAAAAATTTAGAAAGTATTAAAATATCGTTTCCTCTGTATCTCAAGGGTGGCAATTCGAAAGGAAGGCCTAAAAGACGATAATACAAATCTTCTCTGAAATTACCCTTGCTAACTTCATTGTGAAGATCTTTATTTGTCGAAACAATTATCCGTGGGTTTATAGAAATAACATTGTTACCACCAAGCCTTGTTATCTCCTTTTCCTGCAATACTCTTAATAGTTTCGTCTGCATATTAAGGTCCATCTCGGCAATCTCATCAAGGAAGATTGTGCCTTCTTTAGCTTCTTCAAATTTTCCTATTTTTCGAGTAATTGCACCCGTAAAAGCTCCTTTTTCATAGCCGAACATTTCGCTTTCTATTAATTCCTTAGGAACTGCCGAAACATTTATTGCAACGAAAGGTTTTTTGTGTCGTGCTGAGTTATAGTGAATTGATTTAGCCACAAGTTCTTTTCCTGTTCCTGTTTCTCCGGTTATTGAAACTGTGATATTTGTTTTCGTTGCTTTTTCGATGAGTTTAAAAACCTCTTGTATTTGAGGCGAATTCCCTTTAATGATTTTTCGGAATTCATATTTTTTCCCGATTTCATCCTGTAAGCTATCTATTTCTTTTTTCAGGTCTATATTTTCCCGAATATTTTTAACAATATTCCAAAGCCTTTCTTTTGTGTCCTCATCCTTAACAACATAATCGTAAACTCCTAATTTTAGAAGATCAACAGCGGTTGATACATCTTCCTGTCCCGACACAATTATTATTGGAAGTTCGGGATTAAATTCCTGAATTTTTTTTATAACTTCAAAACCCGAAATATCAGGTAATCTGAAATCCAAGGAAATTACCGATGGATTTTTATAAATATTTTTAAGAAATTCACCGCCCGTAGCAAACAAATGAACGTCATAATCAGGGTTTAATGATAAATGATACTTTAGCATTTTTCCGTAAATACTGTCATCTTCAACAACAAAAATTTTCAAAGGCTCCATATTATTTTTTTTTCAAATATATAACTTATTTCTTAATTCCAAAAATGAGATTTTTTTACAAATGTTTTTTGAGATTCCCGGAAATCTACATCGGAGTATCTAAAGACTTTAATTTCGTAATTATTTAGCTATTGAAACGCATGGATTATTAAATTTGCTACTGATTAACAGATTTTAATTTTATTAAATTATAACAAAAAGAAATTATCTGTGAATCTGTGGCTTAATGTTTTTCTCTGTGAAACTTTGAGGATTCTTTGAGTAGCTTAATAATATTTAACAACCCTGAATCAAACTCAATATTTACCCATTATAAAAAGGTATAATTAGTTATACGTTATGCGAAAATGATTGTATCTGTATTATTAATCTTCAACCTTTATAAGTTCAAAATCAATTTCTTTACTGTCGCCGTCGCTGATCTCAATATTATTGATAACAGAATTTTTATAGCCTTCGGCAGAGGCAATAAAGGTGTATGTTCCAACCGGAATATCACTGATTAAATATTCACCGTTTTCGTTGCTTGTTGCAGTAAGTTCAGTGCCCTCAACTTTAACTTTAGCACCATGTAATAATATCTCATCTTTACCGGATATATTGCCTGAAAGTATTCCGAAACCTTTGGCAATACGTTTGCCCGATGCAGTATTATATATAATATAATCGTTGTACTTGGCTTCATTTGTGCTCATGTAGGCGGCTTTTCCGGTTTCACTTATGTGTATAAGTTTTTTGTACAACTCATTAGCTTTTAATCTGCGTTTCTGGGTAACGATGTCACGTTCTTTCACGGCATCAATTTGCAGGTCGATCAGATCATCAAATTCCTGAGTAACTGTATTAAGTTTGTCAAGCAATTCCTGTGTCAGTCCAATGCTTGAGTTTTCATCAATAAGAGATGTCATTGTTCGTGCTGTAGCTTTTCCTGAACGGCATAAATCAGAATCACCAATGCGCGACAGATCACCAACACGTATTTTTCGGTATTGCCAACTGCTTTTACCGTATTTCAAACCCACACGGTTTACAATATCATTTATTAACACACGTAACTCTTTTGATTTTTCTGCTTTTGCCTCGGTTTTGCCTATTTTATCACCGATTAATTCGGCATCAGTCGGCATGTCGGCAAACTCATTTCTAAGAGTTTTGGTTTCATCTAACTTCCCCTGTGTCATGCCGTATAAGGCCAGGTCAACCAAATCACGTGTGGCTGACGATGTCAGGTCATCGGATTTTTGTATTAACGCTCCATACTTCAAATGGAAGTTTGGGAATACTTCATTTGCTTTTAGCATAGTAATAAATTTAAATTAATAATTAAAATGTAGTTTATATTTTTCGACAGTGTCGTTGTGGCAAATATAAGTATATTATCTTTTAATACAAGAAGTTTTTTTAATTTATTTGTAGTTTTTTTGTTTTTTTTGCAAAACATCATTCGATGAAACAAAGTTTTATTTCGATGAATTAAAAAGTTCTTTCGATGTATGAATATTTTATTTCTATGATATAATTATGTTTTTCGATGATATGAAATCATTGTTCAATAGAGTAAAGATTTGTTTCGATAGAGCAAAATGATATTTCATTACAACAATGAGTTTGTATTTGTTTCATCGAAAGAAATCAATGCTACATTGAAATATCTCAATACTTCACCGAAAGAACTCAATACTCCATTGAATAAACCCGGCACTTCATTGAAAAGCCTCAAAGCTTCATCGAAAGATATCATTATTTCATTGAAAAGCTTCAATGCCTCATTGAAAGGCATCAGAGATTCATTGAAAGGTCTCAATACTTCATTGAAAAATATTATAGAAATATTGTAATGCCTCAATACTATATCTGAAAATAAATTTCACTACAGGAAAAGATTTGATTCCTTTAATTTGGTATTGAAGAATAAATAAATAGAATTTTTTTTATTTATTTAGGATATATGGTATATATTGTTTTATTTTGTAGGATAATTAGATTTTTTAATGACATGGCCTGTTTTTGATAGCAGAAAATAATCGTTTAAAAATTGTCAATAATGCAATTAATTTTAAAAAATATAAAGAAGGGATTGGATGAAATCTTTGAAGATTCATCTTAAAAGGTGATTATATACTCCGAAAATGGAGGTGTATAAACACCTTTTTAGAAATATAAAGGAGAAATATAAACAATAGTTTATATTCATACGTTACAAGCAAGCCGAAAAAAAGACAATGACACAATGACAATGAAATTTTTGCTGCATAAAGACAAAGAAGAAAAATGAAAAAATGCCTACACACAAAACAGCACATTTGCAAGCCCCCGACACACAATCCGACAATTCGGCTTGCAAAAGAGCTGTTTTTTTGCTTACGCTCCAGACAAAATGATTAAATTTGGACTTTAAAATCTTGAAAGAAATTATATGAATTTATTTGAAATATTAGCAGAGAAAACAAAGGAATGGAGAGATAATAATTATGAATCTAATGACTTTCCTGCTATTTCCGAGATATTGTTATTTGCTAAAGAAGATGGCAAATTGCGTTTCTTGAGAGAACCGCAGTTTAGAGCAATGGAAGTTTACTGGTATTTGAGGATTAAGCAAAAAACTCCTGACTTTATTACTTTATACAAAACCTTATTTCCAAAAAGGTCTGACTTTTTACAGGCGTTGAATATTGACAAAAAGCAAGAAGTTCTTCAAATGATTATGGATGATGAGGATTATCTTGAAAGAATTAAAACCGATGATAAATTTGTAAATCGTAATAATCTTGAATCCTTAAAGGAATCTTTGGAATTAAACTATCCAAGTTACATACTTGCTTTAGCAATGGGTGCAGGTAAAACAATATTGATTGGCTCAATCATAGCGACAGAATTTGCAATGAGCATCGAATACCCCGATGCAAATTTTATGAAAAATGCTTTGGTTTTTGCACCAGGTACAACAATTATTGAATCGCTAAAAGAAATTGCTGACATCCCATTTAATAAAATCATACCGCCTCGTTTGTATCGTCCATTTATGGCAAACATAAAATTAACGTACACTAAAACTGGCGAGAAAGACATACCTGTTGAGCAAGGTGGAAATTATAATTTGGTGGTAACAAACACCGAAAAAATAATGCTTCGTAAAATCAGAAAAAGTAAAACTCAAACACAACTTGAATTTGAAGAAAAGGAAAAGCAAGAGCAATTACACGCAAATTTAAGATTACAAAAAATTGCAAGTCTGCCTAATTTAGGTATCTTTTCTGATGAAGCACACCACACCTACGGACAGAAATTGGGAGAAGAATTAAAAAGAGTAAGAAGCACCATCAATTATCTTCACGAAAAGAAAGAAATTATTTGCGTTGTAAATACAACAGGAACACCTTACTATAAATCCCAAACACTCAAAGATGTAATTTTTTGGTATGGCATAGCTGAAGGAATACAAGATAATATTTTGAAAAGTTTAGAAAACGGAATAAGAAGTTACAGCATTAAAAAGAATTCCGAAAGCACCAAAGAAATGATAGAGGATATTATTCAACATTTTTGGGATAAATATGGTGCAATTAAAACCATTGACGGTTGCAATAGCAAAATAGCTTTTTATTTTCCAACTGAAGATGCTTTACTCGAAGGACGACCACATATTGAAACCGCACTCGCTAAAATTGGGCAACCTACTACAATTGTTTTAAAAAATACGCAAACATCAAAAAAAGAAGAAATTGACAGTTTTAATACTTTAAATGACCCGAAAGCAATACACAGAGTTATTTTACTTGTTGGCAAAGGTACTGAGGGCTGGAACTGTCCGAGTTTATTTGCAACAGCACTTATTCGCAAATTATCGGGTGCAAATAATTTTCTTCTACAAGCAAGTACAAGATGTTTACGCCAAATTGCCAATAATAAACTAAATGCTACAATCTATTTAGATGGTAATAATGTTGCCACGCTTGATAATGAATTGAAAGAAACTTATGGTAGCAGTTTGCGAGAACTCAACGAGAAGAAAGCGGAAATGGTAACAAGTCGCTTATTTATTATTAAAACTGAAATTCCTAAACTTCTTATCAAAAAAGTAATTCAAAAGGTTGTTAAAAATGAAAACGAAAACAAACCTGTTACACTTAAAATGCCTACTGATTCTAAGGTAGAACAAATTTCAATAACAACTTATAATCCAAATATTGTAAACGAAGCAAAGGTTTTATACCAATCTGCTGAGGGAAATAAAACAATTTCAGTAAATCATAGTGTTGATGTTTATTCTGCATCGCTTATAATAGCTGAAAATTATTATCTCGACCAATTTGATATTTTGAAAAAGCTAAAAAAACTATACACAGAAGAAGTTCCACACAACCATTTATTACAATTATTCGAACAAGTTGAAAGTCAGGTTTGCAATTACACATTAACTACCGAAGAAATAGAAGAAGCACTGGCAATAATTCGTTTGACAAACTTTGATGGCGACAACAATTTTAAAACAGACGAAGAAGGGCGACTATACACAGAGATACGATATACAAAAGGTAATGACACTAATTTTCTTGATAAAGAGAAAACAGAAGCAAACGCAAACAATTTCGGATTTCATTACACGCCTTACAATTTTGATTCGGGACCAGAAAAAGATTTTTACATTAACCTTCTAAATATGATTAATGAAAAGCCCGAAGACATTGAAGATATTTATTTTACTGGTGCTTTGACCGACCCAAATAAAACTGATTTTTATTTTGAATACAAAGGAAACGACAATCAATTCCATAACTATTATCCCGACTTTGTTATTCGTAAAAAGCAAAGAGGCAAAAAGGAAGGCAAGTTTTATATAGTGGAAATTAAAGCAGAAAATGAAAGAGACGATTCTATTGTAGGTGAAAAAGGAATGAAGAAATTAAAAATGGACGAACTTGAAAAAATAAACAAAAATCGGTTTAAGTACGAGATTGTTTTTGCACCTAGCAATACAGTGCCTGCCGATAAGTACAATAATGTTAAAGAATTTTTGAAAGCAGAATAATATGGCAGAGAAAAAAGAAATGAAAATAGCAGAAGTTAAAGGACGACCAATGTTACATTGGATTGGCAAACAACCATTAGAAACAGTAAAATCGTTCCCTTCACAACTTGTCGAAAAATTTAATTTAGAAGAAGCACCACAAGTGCCTACTTTTGAGAGTTTGAAGAATAACTGGACAAATCTTCTACTTCACGGTGATAACAGAGAAGTCTTGTCAACGCTTTTAGTAAACGGTTTTCAAAATAAGGTAAATTTCGTTTACATTGACCCGCCATTTAATACTGGCTTAGCCTATGTTAGAAAAGTTAAACTACGTGGGACTAATAAAAAACTCGAAGGCGAGGAAATGTCTTTTGATGAACAAATAATGTATGAAAATTCTTTCCTTGAAAGTAATTTTCTTCAATTTATGAAAGATGTTTTAGTCCTTTTGAGCAATATGCTCAATAAGGATACAGGATTAATAGCAGTTAGGATTGATTATAATTACTCTCATTACATAAAAGTTATTTTGGATGAGGTGTTTTCAAAGGAAAATTTTATTAATGAAATCACAATTGGAAGAAGTAGAGAAGCAGCTGGCTCACCATCAAAGTTAGAAGTTACAACAGAAAGTATTTATCTCTATTCAAAATCAAATGACTATAAATTAAATCCCATTTTTGCAAAAAGACCAATATCTGAAATTGCTTGGACTGGTTTTACAATGGGCGGAGACAGAAATCCCCCCGAAAGACTATTCTTTAATAAAAAATTATTACCATCTTCTGGGCAACATTTTACTTTAAAGCAAGAAAAGTGTGATAAACTCATTAAAGAACATTTTTTGAGATTAAAATGTAAAGATTGTGGTTGTTTGTATTATTATGGTAATTCAGAAAACGAATTTCATAAGCAATCAAAAAAGAAAGAAAATCGATTTAAATATTACGATATAACATCAAGTACCGTATTTAAAGTAATAACCGACCTTGATAAATGCTTAAACTGCAACACGGACAATTTTGTTGTTGAATATCTTGGCAATGATGATGTTCAAATAAATAATAATTGGTTAGATATTTCTTCATACGCAACGACAACTGGCTATCCAACAGAAAATTCAGAGGAATTATTAGATAGAATTATTCGTTTATGTGTTAAGCCAGGAGATGTGATTTTAGATTGCTTTAATGGCAGTGGCACAACAGCAGCAGTAGCACAAAAACTAAAAATGAAATGGATTGCTTGTGATATTAATAAAAGTTCTATTCAAACAACAAGTAACAGAATACAGTCAATTATTAAAAGTCAAAATAAAATAATAGAAAGGGAAAAAAGCAAATTAGCTTTAGAAGAAAAAGAAGTTTATTATAATTCATTCGTTCATTATAAAATAAATGATTACGATTTACAAATTCAGCATAATGAATTAAAGGAATTAGTTTACGAGCATATAGGTATAAAAAGAATGCCAACAGATAGTTTTTTCGATGGTACTCTTGGAACTGAATTGGTTAAGATTATTCCTTTCAATCATCCGCTATCATTACTCGATTTGCAGTTAGTAAAAACAGAACTTGAAAAACGAAAAGACGAAACGAGAAATATTGTTTTGGTTTCGCTTGGTATGGAGGTTAAAGTTAAAACCGCCATTGACGATTACAACAAACTAAGACCAGTAAATAAAATCAGAACAATAGAATTACGGACTGACAAAAAATATGGTTCGTTTTTCGTTCACAAACCTGCACAGGCAGAAGTGGAAATTGTAAAAACAAAAGACAAAGGAAAGGTAATCCTTAAAGACTTTATTTCTCCAACAATTATTCAACGCTTGAATATTGACAGCAAACTATTTCAAGCACAAATAAAAGATTTTCGCAGTCAGATTGATGTTGTTCTTATTGATACTGACTATAATGGCGAAGTATTTAATATTTGCATAAGCGATGTGCCAGAAAAAAAGAAAGATTTTGTAAAAGGAGAATACGAATTTGCCATCAAAAACAAGGACTCGAAAATAGCAGTAAAAATAATTGATATGTTAGGTGAAGAAGTACTAATAATTGAATAGCCCACGCTTCGTAGTCAAGCACATTTGCAGGTCGCACAAGCCGACACACGACCAAAACCTGCAAAAGAGCTTGCCTACACAAACGCACGTAAGACAGAAAATATGCAGCAAAAATGAAAGACAGAATAACGATTGACAAGAACGGCCAGCTTGTAACAAAGGCTAAAATCAAGCGGGCGGAAAGTGTTAATTTGAAGGGCAGTACAACTAATAAACTTTATCGCAGTTTGACAGTTAAGTGCTCCGAAATGCCCGCCAGCTTTTAGCCTCAACCGTTGTAGGGCATTTGAAAAAAATCAGAAATTATGAATAAAACATTACGAAACATTTTAGCAATCAGCATTGCAATTTTACCAATCAATATTATTATGATTTGGTATAGACTGACACAAACTGAAAATTTCTCAACAACTGATATGACAGTCTATCCTTTGGTTTTTGGTGGTGGAATAAGTCTTTTGATTTTGTATCTCAATAAATACTTGATAAAAGATACATTTAAAGAAACATTTAATTCAGGTAAAGGGATTTGGTATTGGGACATCTTAATTGGTCTAGGATTGACTGCTATATATTTCGCATTGTTCTTTGTAGAAAGAGCAACACTTTATCAATGGATACCTAATCATAATCCACCTAATACGGAATTGATTAATACAATGGTTGATTTGGCAAACAACCCTTTGTTAATGCTTGTTTGGTTTGGACCTGTTTTGTGGATTGGTATTGCACTTTTTGAAGAATTATCAAGAGTGTTTTTACTAAAATGCTTGTGGAATGTAAACGAAAATAAAAATTGGCACATTGCTGTAATATTTTTGGCTTCTACACTAATCGGAGTAGCACATTTATACCAAGGAACTGCTGGAATAATTTCCATAGGACTTAAAAGTGTAATAATAAGTTTTTATTTTTATAAGTATGGCAGATTGTTGCCGTTAATCATATCTCACGCTCTTTATGACGGAATACAATTTCTATTTTTTGTTATTCAATTTCGACAATAAATGAAAAGAAAGAGAATGAAAACGCCCTACAACAAAAAATATAGTGCATTTGGCAGATAGTGCTAAAAATGAAGATGATAGCAATTAAGAAATTTTGTAGTAACCTGAAAGTTTGGAGAGTTGAAATGCCAAACGCACCATAGCCAAACCGTTGTAGGTTATTGTATTTAGAATACTGAAACAATAGATAAATTCAAATGTTAAAACGAATTTCAATCTGGAAAATATTATTGTTTACACCAATTGCAATAATAATCTTAGTCAATATTGTAATGTGGATATTTGGACTTGAAATTGTTTTTGAAACACACAGAGAAAGATTTGGTTTTACAAGATTTGATTTGACAGGCATCGTTGAAAAAAAATATTTGGACAAGAGAAATCATATGCACCCAACTCTTGAAATAAAAACTAAGGATACGGTCTATAAATATGTTGTAATCTTTGACCAAAAAACTAAATTGTTCGATTTTATACAAGTGTCGGACTCCGTGTTTAATGACAGTGCAAGTTTTGATGTAAGAATAAAGAGAGAAAAAATAGACACAGTGATAAATTGGAAATCATCAGTAAATGAAATAATGTATATAGAAGATTGAATGACCCAGTGAATAAACAACAACCTACAATAAATAGGACTCTGAGCGGTCTGCAAAACCCAGCGATTAGTCTATGTTGAACTACATCCCATCTATGTACTTATAGACGGTTTTAGATGTTTTAATTGGAAATTTCGTGAAGGAAAAAAAGAAAAATGAAATTAGTTTCGAGAGTTATGAAAAACATTACTAAATTTGACATCAAACCACAAGATTTTGGATTTGAAAAATTATTAAATATTAGTACTGAAAGTTGAATTTAGTTGGAAGCTAAACAGAGACCGGAAATGATAGATTTACATAGTTAAATAAACCAATTCGAAAAGAAATTAATAATTATGAAGAGCCGAAAAAAAAACGATGCACAAAAAGTAATATTGCCACATTCGCAAGCAAAACTTGATTTCTATAAGGACTACTTAAAAAGATATATTCCAATATTGCGATTAGCAAAATTTACAACTAGTATCAATATTTTTGACGTTTTTTGTGGAACAGGAATATATGAAAATGGTGCAAAAGGAAGTCCTATTCTTGCATTTGAAGCAATCAAAAAAAGTAGTGATAATATTTCGGGTTTTAATACGCAACTTACACCGATAAACCTTTTTATCAACGATTTAGAAGTAAATAAAATCGAACAAGTAAAAGAATATCTTCAAAATGAAACTAAAAATGTATGTAAATTAGAGTTTCAGAATAAAGATGCTGTAGAATTTTTATCCTATATAAATCAGAAGATAAAAACTCAAACAAGCAAAGACAGAAATTTAATTCTTATAGATCCATATGGATATAAAAATATCAAAAAAGAATACATTGAGCAGTTAATATCAAACAAACGAAATACTGAGATAATACTTTTTTTACCAATATCTCAGATTTATAGATTTACTTGTAAGGTTTTAAACAATGAAGACAATAATGTAAAAGCATTACAAGAGTTTATTGAGAGTTTTTTCCCTGACAAAACTCACCCTATTTATAAAAATCGATTGACAGGTGAAAAAGTATTAATTGAGTATATACGTGAAGCTCTGACTATTGAGGGTAACTTTTTTTCAACTTCGTATTTTATTCAGAGAGACAATAAAAATCATTTCTATGCTTTGTTTTTTATAACACCAAGTATCTATGGTTTAGAAAAGATTTTAGAAGTAAAATGGTCATTAAATGAAGAGCACGGGGAAGGCTTTGAGCAACCTAAACAAATGTTATCTTTGTTCGCAGACCAAGAAAGAGAAAGTGTAAAACAAGAGCAATATCGTAAATTAGAACAAATATTAATAAATTATATTTCTGCAAATAGAATAGTTACTAATAACCAAATTTACGAACTTACATTAAGGAATATGTATTTAAAGAAGCACGCAAATCAAATTTTAAGTAACTTTCAAAAAGACGGTAAAATTGATATTAAATTACAAAATAATGCCCGAAAAGGTTACTTCTATTTAGGTTACGACTATTTTAAGAAAAACACAATAAAAATATTAATTTCAATAATATAAGCAATGGCACATAAAATAGAATGGACAGAGCAAACGTGGAACCCATCGGCAGGTTGCACTAAAATAAGTTCGGGCTGTAAAAATTGCTATGCAGAAATAATGGCAATCCGTTTACAGGCAATGGGCGTAAAAGGCTACGAAAATGGTTTTAAATTCAATCCAGTTCCAAGCCGATTAAACGACCCTTTTAAAAGGAAAAAGCCGACAGTATATTTCGTAAATTCTATGAGCGATATTTTTCACGAAAATATGCCTGAAGATTATTTAAACAAAATATTCAACGTAATAGAACTAACACCACATCATACCTATCAAATTCTGACAAAGAGAGCCGATAGAATGTTTCAATATTTATCGCAAAGAGTAATTCCAAAAAATATCTGGTTGGGCGTTACGGTTGATAACCGTAAAGAAGGATTGCCAAGAATTGATAAACTAAGAAATCTGCAATCAAGTGTATTATTTCTCTCAGTTGAGCCATTACTTGAAGATTTAGGAAAAATGAATTTAGAAAATATTGATTGGGTTATTGTTGGAGGTGAAAGTGGTAATAAAGCAAGACCAATGGAAAAAGAATGGGTTGTAAATATAAAACAACAATGCGAAATAGAAGATATTGCATTTTTCTTTAAACAATGGGGAACCTGGGGAGCAGATAAGATAAAAAGAAATAAGAAGTTAAATGGAAAAGAAATTGACGGTAAAATCTGGCAACAATATCCCGAAGTTATTGAACAGCAATTTGCAGTAGTATAGTTTGATATATAACTGAGAATAGAAATCTCGCTCTTCAAAGCTTACAATTTGTGTACATTCAAGCATCCTTGTTTCTTTATTAATCACAACCGGCTTTTTCCTGGATAATTCATTTAAACTTAATTATGCAGCTATTCGTTATAATGAATGGGTTTGAGAAATACAAAAATTATTCTTTAAAATAAAAGCTTAACTTTGTTGAAAAGTTAAAGAAAAATGAATATTCAAGCAGAAAAATTAGAACTAATGAAGTTGATTCTTGAAACTGATAATCCAAGTATTATAGAATCAATAAGAAGACTATTTAAAAGGGAACTCACTACTGATTTCTGGGAAACATTATCTCCGGAACAAAAAGAAGATATTTTAGAAGGGATTACAGAAATTGAACGAGGTGAGCTTGTTGACTACGAAGATTTTATTAAGAAACACAAATAATGAGAAAACTAATTCTTTCGAAAAGAGCCTCAAAAAAACTTGACAAATTATTGAATTATTTAGAGGAGGAGTGGTCATTAAAAGTGAAAAAGGAATTTATATCAAAGCTTGAAAAATCATTAAAACAAATTCAGAAATATCCCGAAAGTTGTCAGAAAACCGACTCAGTAAAGGAACTTCATATGTTAGTAGTAACGAAACAGACTTCTGTGTTTTATCAATACGACTAAAAATCAATTTACATAGTAACAATTTTTGATAGCCGAATGAATCCCGGAAAACTAAAGCGAGAGTTAAAATAACCACACTTTACAACAATTTGACAGGATTATTAGTCGCAGCCGCATTAATCTTGCTCCTTAATACCCGAGGTTGAACCTTACCCGTTTTTGGAGATTTTTATTTTTTTTTTAATAGTGAAGGATGCATAATTTGGGAAGGGAAAAATGAAATTAGTTTCGAGAATTAAGAAAAATATAACTAAATTTGACCTCAAGCCGGAAGATGTAGAGTTTTGTAGCTCGCTGATTTTGGGTTGTGATAATTAACATTAGTCAGAATTAATCAAGCAGCTTTTGAGTCAGTGTAACATCGTAAAAAAGTTTGAGAGACTTAATTTTTTTTATTTAAAAGTAATTATTTTTCAACATCTTGATTTATTGGATGTTTTATAATTTTTAAAACCATAGACAAAACTGATTTAATAATAAGAATGGAAAAACGCAACCATTGTATGACTTTTTGAATCTTTATTTAAAGTAACCAAATAATTATAGTATAATGAAAAAAATAATATTTCTTTTAGGTTTTGCAATAATTGTTTTTTCATGTGATAAAAATAATGATAAACAAGTAGATTCTGATTTAATTGGAAAATGGGGTTTAATAGAAGTTTTAGCAGATCCAGGTGACGGAAGTGGTACATTCCATTCTGTTCAGAGTAACAAGATTATCGAATTTCACGATGACGGAACAATTACATCAAACGGAGAAATTTGTGATATGTCTATTGAGACCAACAATTCTACTTCTGGAGCATATTCATTAATTGATTCCACAATAAGTTCTAATGATTGCTCTAACCAGATGAACATTAGTTTTGAACAAAATGGATCTACATTGATTATAAATTATCCATGCATTGAACCATGTAGAGCAAAATATGAAAAAAAATAATGCCCTACAATAAATAGGACTATGAGTGGTCTGCAAAGCCTGTTCCGCCAAAGTGGGAACCCAGCGATGTGTCCTCCGAAAAATCGGAGCAGGCTATGTTGAACTACATCCCATCTATCCACTTATTGAGGATTTTTACTGTTTTACCAGGAATTTTGGGAAGGAAAAAAAGAAAAATTGGAAAGGCAAAACGAATTAAGAAAAATATTGCTAAATTTGACCTCAAACCGGAAGATGTCGGATTTTGTAAACAGCTGAATACCTGTTGTGAAATTTAACGTTAGCATTAAGCATGAAAACACGTGTAATTTAAAACAAATTTGCACGGACGTATAAATTATGTTATCTTTGCACGTGTAATTAGAAATATTGAATCATGAACACAAAACTAACATTGACAATTGAACAGTCCATCATCAAAAAAGCAAAGTCATATGCAAAAGGAAAAGGACGAAGTTTATCTGACATAATAGAGAATTATCTTAAAGCCATAACTAAAGAACAGAGTGTTGTGGAAGACATTTCACCTCTTGTCAGTTCATTACGTGGAAGCTTCAAATCGCCTGAATCTTTCGATTATAAAAAGGAATTATCGAAAGGGTTATCTGAAAAATACATTTCATGAAAAAAATATTGATAGACACCGATGTGATACTCGATTTTTTCTTCGATAGAAAACCGCATTCGGATAATTCAACAATAATATTAAGCTTATGTGAACAAGGTATATTGGAAGGATTTATAACGCCTGTAATAATAAGCAATACATATTATTTACTACGAAGAACTGCCAAGCATGAAAAAGTAATTGAAAAGTTAAAACAGTTATTGATAATAACAAATGTTCTACAAATGGACAGACTGGTTATAGAAAAAGCACTAAATTCAGAATTCAAAGACTTTGAAGATGCATTACAAAACTTCTCAGCAATAAATAATGGAGAAATAGAAGTAATTGTAACAAGAAATGTGAAAGACTATAAGAAAAGTGAAATTGGAGTATTAAGCCCGGAAAGTTTCGTTAAGTTAATAAATGCCTAATGCTAATAAATAGGACTCTAAGAGGTCTTTAAGACCCAGCGATAAGTCCTCCGAGAAATCGGAGCAGGCTATGTCGAATTGCATCCCATTTTATTATGCACTTATCGACTGTTTTTAATATTACCTTTAGTTAAATTTTTTTTCAGATAAAAGAATTTGAAATTAAATATCAATATGGTTACCAAATAATATTTAGTATTTTTGTACAGAGAAATGAGAATCAAATATGACAACAATTGAGTTAAAGAATATTTTAATCCATAAAATTACAGCAATAAATGATGAGTCATTTTTAAATGCTATAAAAACGATCATTGACAAAAAATCAGAGGCAACAATTTATAAAACCACAGAGGGACAGAAAGCACAAATTCAGGAGGGGATATACCAAATTGAGAACGGAGATTTTTTTACAAATGAGCAAGTTGAATCAGAAATAGATCAATGGTTAAAAGAAAAATAATTTGGTCTCCCCGAGCAAAAATTGACCAATTTAAAATACTTGATTATTACTTTAAAAGGAATGGCAATAAAACGTATAGCCGAAAGCTTTTTAAAAGATTCAAAAATGCCACTAATTTAATAGTCAAACATCCTGAGATTGGTATTAGAACAGACATAAAGAATATACGAAATTTGATAGAAGGTGATTACGCTATTTTCTATAGAATTAATCCAAACACCGTTGAGATTATAACGATTTGGGATTGCAGACAAGATACTGAAAAATTAGAATATAGATAAACTTTTGCAAATAAATAGGGCTCTAAGCGGCCTGAAAGCCTGTTCCGCCAAAGCGGAAACCCAGCAATGAGTCCTCCGAGAAATCGGAGCAAGCTATGTTGAACTACATCCTATCCGAAAAGTCAAAAAATTGATATTACCACTAAACTTGTCCGTATGGAGACACCAAATCACAAAGAGTTTATTTCTAATACTATATTCTTAGTGTGCCTTTGAATTTTCGTGCCTTTTCACATAGTGAGCCGTATGGTGTGGCTAAAAATGCCTTTTCGGAGTGGACTCAAGAATAATAAGGATTTTTTATATTGATTTACATCACATAAAAAGCAGATAATTAAAGTTTTTTCTTTATTTTAATAAGCAACCAATTTTTATGTATTATTGTCTTGATATTTGATAAACCTTTGTATTTGTATATAAACTTAATTAATAATATAATTTAATTGATAATGAGAAATTTTTTAATACTTTTTGTATTCTTTTTTGCCTTTGCTTTTAGTGATGCTCAGACAATTGAAAAAACTTACACTTTTAATGATCTATCAATAAGTAAAATTGATGCTTATGATGTCATAAATTTTAATAATACTAAACTTACAGGTCCTGCCGGTGAACCTGCTTTACCCTATCATTCCGTTTCACTTTTGCTTCCTCCGGGACAAATTGCCGAGTCAATAGAGATAATCGGCGAGGAAAAAGTTGATTTAAAGGGAAGTTTTAATATTTATCCACAGCAACATTCAAGGCCTTTATCTGAAGATGCTTCAGGAAAATTTGTTAAAAAAGACGAAATTTATAATTCCGATAATACTTATCCCTTGAATTTAGCAGGTGAATTATCAACTGAATTTTTGAATGGATATGCTTTTGCCTTTTCAGCTTTCACGCCGGTTCAATATAATCCGGCCAGCGGAAAATTATCTTATTTCAAAAAGATAACCGTAAAAATTAAAACTAAAAATAATTCTGCTGCTGTTGATGCTTTACAAAACATTAATTCGACAAAAAATATTATCAAAAGGATTAAAAATCTTTCTCAAAATCCTGAAGCATTAATTCAATATCCCGACAAAGGATATGATAACGAAACATATCAAATGTTGATAATCACGAAAGCACAGTTTGAAAACAATTTTCAGGATTTGATAGATTTATATATTCCCAGAGGAATAACTACTCAGATTGAAACAGTTGAAAATATTTATTCTTCCATGCCCGGACAAGACAATCCTGAAAAGATCAGAAATTATATAATTCAAGAATATCAAGGTTCAGGTGTTGAATATGTTATGCTTGGTGGCGATGTAGAAATTGTTCCTTATCGAGGATTCTATTGCACTGTTGAATCCTCATCAACTTATGAAGATGAAAATATTCCTGCCGACCTTTATTATTCTGCACTTGACGGAACATGGAATGATGACGGCGATAACCTTTGGGGGGAAATAGGCGAAGATGACCTATTACCTGATATTTCGGTTGCACGATATAGTTTTAGTAATACAACCGAATTAAACAGTATGATAAATAAATCTGTTTCTTATCAAAGCAATCCGGTTTTAGGCGAATTACGCCAACCTCTACTTGCAGGCGAACATTTATATAGCAATCCTACTACATGGGGCGCCGATTATTTGGAATTATTAATTGGTTATCATGAAGACAATGGTTATACAACCGATGGTATTCCTGAAGATTACGACTATATCACTATGTTTGCCAGAGACCAAAGCTGGGGAGGCAGTGATATGATAAATATGATAAACTCGGGTGTTTCATTCGTAAATCATGTTGGACATGCAAATACCAACACCGTAATGAATCTTTATACTTCCGATATTACAAACTCAAACTTTTCACAAACCAATGGTGTTGATCATAATTACACAACCATTTACACACACGGTTGTATTTGCGGATCATTTGATGCAAGCGATTGTATTGGTGAAGAAATGGTGAAAATTGATAATCTGGCTGCTGCTTTTGTCGGTAACTCACGTTACGGATGGTTTAACGAAGGCCAGACCGAAGGCCCTTCTCAACATTTACATCGCGAATTTACGGATGCCATGTATCATGACAGGCTAAATCATATAGGAACAGCACACATGGTTTCTAAAATTGAAACAGCACCATGGGTAAATGCTCCCGGCCAATGGGAAGAGGGTGCTTTGCGCTGGTGTTTTTACGATTGTAATGTTCTTGGTGACCCTGCAATGATGGTTTGGACTGACGAACCTGTAAGCATTGATGTTCAATACGAACAAGTAATCCTAATGGGTGTTCAAAATTATCAGGCTGAAGTCAGCAGTAATGGATCGCCACTTGAAAACATGAATTGCGTATTAATGAAAGAAGGTGTTGTTTACGGAACCGGAAAAACCGATGAATACGGTGTTGCAAGCATTACAATTGATCCTATATTTCCTACTCCCGGAGATGCTCAATTGATCGTAAGCGGATATAATTGCTTCCCTGAAACTTTTGATCTGACAGTTATCCCGGGTGGAGTTTTTGTTGCATATACATCTCATGAAATTAATGATAACACAGGAAATGCAAATGGTTTAGCCGATTATGGCGAAGACATTCAATTATCATTGGAAGTATTGAATTATGGTACTGAAAACACAGGAATTGTAACAGTTACTCTTAGTTCATCCGATGAGTTTGTTACTATTAGCGAT
This sequence comes from Bacteroidales bacterium, assembly GCA_016342645.1. Classification (GTDB taxonomy): domain Bacteria; phylum Bacteroidota; class Bacteroidia; order Bacteroidales; family JAEINX01; genus JAEINX01. The sequence continues at coordinate 43,760 of JAEINX010000013.1, forward strand.
GACACGGAAAACTATGGTATTATTCCAGCCGGAGAACCTGTTTCAGTTGAAAACGGTTTTGCCGTTGAAATCGCAAATAATATTCCCGATCAACATGAAATTCTTTTTATTGTTTCGGCAACCGATGGAAACGAAGTTTGGGAAAGTAATTTTGAAATTATTGGATATTCTCCAATTCTAAATATGTATGAATTTGCTATTTCAGGTGACGGACGCATTAATCCGGGCGAAACAGTTGATTTAATTATCAGTATTCAAAATAACGGTTCTTCAGAAGCTTATAATGTTCTTGGCGAATTATCTGTAAATACATCGTATGTAACCATAAATACAAACTCTCAAAATTACGGTGATATTTCCGATGGTGAAATGATGGAAAAATCATTCAGTATTACAGCTTCAGGCAGTACTCCTACCGGATATCTTGCTGAATTTGACTTCGATATTACAGCCGATTTGGATATTAATGCTTTCGGAGAATTCAATATTATTATCGGACAAGTCCCGGTTCTGATCCTCGACCTTGATGAGAATACATCTTCAGGACCTGAAATGAAAAATTCATTAGACAATCTTGGTGTTGGCTACGAATATGTTACTTCCTTTCCAAATGATTTAGATCTTTATTCTTCAATTTTTGTTTGCCTTGGTATTTATTCTGATAATTACACTCTAAACAATAGCGAAGGCGAAACTTTAGCCGCTTTTCTAAGTAATGGTGGCAAAATTTATATGGAAGGTGGAGATACTTGGTATTATGATGACCAGACTGCTGTTCATTCTATGTTCAATATAAACGGCGAATCTGACGGATCAAGCGACCTCGGTACAATCAACGGGCAAAGTGGAACATTTACAGAAGACATGGACTTTAGCTATTCGGGTGACAACAGCTGGATAGACCATATTAGTGCAAATTCACCTGCTTTCGTAATTTTTGAAAATCAATCACCTAATTATGGTTGCGGGGTTGCTTATGATGCAAGTAGTTACAAAACAATAGGTACATCATTTGAATTTGGAGGAATAGACGATGGTAATTTTACTAAGGATAATTTAATGGAAAAATATCTTGATTTCTTCGGATTAATGCAGTCAGGTGGAATAACTCAAAATATAATTTTAAACACAGGATACCAATTTGTTTCAAGCCGTGTTGAGCTTGAAAATCCTGATATGCTTATTGTTTTACAGGAAATTTTAAATGAAAACCTCGTATTTGTTAGAGATTCGGAAGGAACAATTTTAAGAAAAATCGGGCCGAATTGGGTTAACGGTATTGGTGACTGGATAAGCTCTGAAGGATATTTATTCAAAATGAATAATACGGAAACACTTGAATTAAATGGTGAAGAAATTAATCCTCTAACACCAATTGTTTTGCATACAGGATACCAATTTGTAAGTTTTTTCCCTTCAGAAGCAATTGATGCTATGCTTGCTTTCGGCAACATTATCACCGACAACCTTGACTATATCAGAAATTCTAACGGAAGTATGTTAAGAAAAATTGGGCCAAACTGGGTTAACGGAATCGGAAACGCAAATCCAACTGAAGGATATCTTATTAAAATGTATGCTGATGATGAATTAATTTATAATATTCCAAGCGAAAAAGCATTGAGCAATTTAAATATTTCAAAACCCGAGCATTTCACTTTTGACGGTGGAAATGCTGCTGATCCGGTTTATACTATTTATTTTGATGGCTTAGAAATTGGCGATGAAATAGCAGCTTTTGATGGAGACATTTTGGTTGGGGCTATAGCAATCAGTTCTGATGATTTTTATAGTAATGCTTTACCAATTTTTAATACTATTAACAGTGGTCATGGTTATTCTGCCGGTAACAAAATGTTGTTTAAACTTTGGAATAATAACGAAAAGAAATATTATTCTGCTCAATTGAATTTCAGCAATCCGTTTGGAGATGCCCACACCGAACTTACTTTCCCCGAAAATGATGGTGAATATAGTATTGCAAATGTTAAAATTACTGAAAATCAGCTTAATCTGTCGCAAGCATATCTTGGAAACATTTATCCTAATCCGGTTTCAGAAACAGCAGAGATAGAATTTGGTTTAACAGAACGTTCAAATGTTGAATTAAATATTTATAATTTATTAGGCGAAAAAGTTCTTGCTTTGGTGAAAAAAGATATGACAAGTGGCATTCATAAAATAAAATTCAATTGTTCGGATTTAAAACAAGGAATTTATCAATATAAAATTGTAATTTCGTCGGCTAATGAAAATTTTGTCAAAACAAAGAAAATGATAATTTCTCACTAAATTCTACTTTTGGCAGAATTTAAAGAATTAAACTGAAAATAAATTGAAACAAATAAATTAATTATTAACTTAAATCTTTATTATGAAAAAAACAGCTTTTACATTAGTTTTTCTAATGAGTTTTGTAATGTTCACTTTTGCACAAAAGTCATGGGTGAACTTTACAAGCAGCAACCCACAACTTCCTGTTGTTCAAATCGAACAGCAAGATGCTTCAAAATTGGTGCTTGATATCAGCGTTCCCGGTATGTTTGTTACCAATGTTACTGAAGAAGGAACAAACTTTCAATTAATTAAACTTTCTGAGCTTAAAACCCAACAGGTCGTTGGAATGCCTCAATTACCAATGATCAATGAGGTGATTGGTATTCCGGCTGAAAAGCTTGCAAGATTTAATATTATTGAAATGACAACAATAAAATTATCGGATTATACAATTTATCCTTTTCAAACTCCATCTGTTGACATTCAGGGAGGAAAATCCGAGCAATTTGTTATTAACAACGAATTTTATAATTCAGACAAATCTTTCCCAAGTGAGAATATAGTTCTTGCCAAACCGGGTATTTGGAGAGATGTAAAAGTTTCGGGTTTTCATTTCACTCCTTTTACTTATAATCCTTCAACAAAAGAATTAGAAGTAATTACAAGCCTTAAGGTTGAGATTGAATTCTACGGAGTTGACAACGTAAATAATCTTACAAGAAGTAATGAAATTACACCAAGTTTCTACAATATGTATGAAAAAGCAATTGCGAACTTCAATTCGCTTGGCTATACAATGATTACAAGAGATAACACTGATATTAAATATCTTGTTATTACTAATACAGAAGCTCTTGATGCAATTCAACCTCTCGTTGACTGGAAAACTCAACAAGGATTTAAAGTTGAGGTTCGTGTAATGGAACCGGGTTTTAATACACCTCAAAATTTCAAGGATTATGTAACAGAATTATATGATAACGATGGCCTTGAATACATTTTAATGGTTGGTGATGCATATCCTAACGGTGGTAACGGTGGCGGCTCGAACGATGTACCAATGTATTGGTGGGCGCCTTCAGGCGAAGATCCTTCATATTCCGACAGTTGGTACACTATGATGGGTGGGCCTGATGACCACTATGCAGATATTGCTATCGGACGTTTTGTTTATGATAATATGGGTGAATTGGAATTGCAGATCCAAAAAACTATGGACCATTATTTCAATCCTGATGCTTCTACCAATTGGGCTGAAAATGTTTTATTAATAGCTCATCAGGAACAATACCCCGGTAAATACACTGCATGTAAAGAAGAAATCAGAAACTTTAATTATGCACTGCAAAATCCTATTTTCACACAATGCTATGGTGGTGCAGGTGCGTCAAATAATGATATTGTAAACTGGGTTAACTCAACTTCCGGTGGATACTTCAATTATAGAGGACATGGTAGTGCAACTGCATTTACCGGCTGGAACGGAAGCAATTTCACAGCTTCAAATGTAAATCAATTTACAAATAATAACAGATTATTCGTCTGTACTGATGTTTGCTGCGATAATATGGATATTGTTGCTCATAGCGGAAATTGTCTTTGCGAATCGTTTATGAAATCACCTGTAGCTTCAGTTGCAATCAATGGAGCTATAATTCCTTCTTATACTATTCCAAATCATGATTATGACAAAGAGATGTATAAAGCCGTATTCGAAGAAGGAATATTTAATATCGGTTATGTAACAAACTATGCCAATGTAACCGTTTTAAATGATCATGGTGATTTGGGACGTTCCAATGTCAGAACATATTTATGGTTAGGTGATGCTTCATTGGAAGCATGGACGCTTCAACCTACTGAACTGCTTGTAAACCACGATGCACAATTATTCCTCGGTTTGTCTGAGTTTACTGTTACCGTTATGGGTAATGGTGGACCTGTTCAAAACGCAAGGGTTTGTATCAGCAATGCTGACGGTTCTATTTATGCCATAGGATTTACTGATGGTAGCGGTGTTGTTACTGTGATGTTTGATAGCCCTGTTCAGGATCCCGGCTTAGCAATGGTAACAGTTTCAAGTAATAATTTCCTTCCTTATCAATCTGAAATACCTGTTATTCCTCTTGATGGGCCTTATGTTGTTAAAGATTCTTATGAAATTAATGATGCAAGCGGTAATGCTAACGGCATGATGGATTATGGCGAATCAATTCTTTTAAGCCTTACAATGAAAAATGTAGGTTTAGATGAAGCCGTTAATGTTGATGTTACAATCAGTACCGATGATGACTATATTACTATTACCGATGATTTCGAAAACTTCGGAAATATTGCTCCAGAAAGCACAGCAACTGTTGTTGACGGTTACGCTTTTGATGTTGCAAATGATATTCCCGATGGACATTTTGTTTTATTTCTTGTTAGTGCAACTGATGGTACAAGTGTTTGGGAAAGTAACTTCTCAATCGAAGGACATGCCCCGATTCTCGAATTAGGTGAATTTGTTATTCTTGATCCTACCGGAAATAATAATGGTAAGGTTGATCCGGGTGAAACCGTTGACATTGTTATTGATATTAATAATACCGGAACATCAGATGCTTACAATGTAATAGGTGAATTGCTGATTAGCGATCCTTATGTTGTAATTAATTCTGCGACTCAAAACTATGGCAATATTGCTGCCGGTGAAACAATGCAACAAACTTACAATATTACTGCCGATATGAGCACACCTGCCGGACATATTGCATATTTTGATTTTAATATGGCCGCCGATCTTGGAATTACCGGAACAGGTGATTTTATGATTGTTATCGGACAAATTCCGGTTCTAATCCTTGACCTAGACCCTAACCATTCTTCAGGGCCTGCAATGCAAACAAGTATCACAAACCTTGGAGTTTCAAGTGAAATACTCACTGCTTTACCTGCCGATCTGAACCTCTACTCTTCTATATTTGTTTGTCTTGGTATTTATAGTACTAATCATGTATTAACAAGTGGCGAAGGACAAGCTCTTGCTAATTTCCTAAATAATGGAGGTATGCTTTATATGGAAGGTGGAGATACTTGGTATTATGATCCCTCTACTGCTGTGCATTCAATGTTTAATATTAATCCAACGGCTGATGGTAGCGGTGACCTTGGAACAATTCAGGGACAAGCAGGAACCTTTACCGAAGGAATGAGCTTTAATTACTCGGGAGAAAACAATTGGATTGATCATATCAATGCAATTGCTCCTGCTGAAGCAATTTTTAAAAACCAATCGCCCAGTTATGGCTGTGGTGTTGCTTATGACGAAGGTAGTTATAATACAATTGGCTGCTCATATGAATTCGGTGGACTTGATGATAGTGATGCCACTAAGGATGATTTAATGGAACAATATCTTATTTTCTTTGGAATTACTCCGGGTGGTGATGTTACACAAACCTTAGAATTAGCAGAAGGATATCAATTTGTTTCTTCAAGAATTGAAGTTGAAGAACCTGATATGCTTGTTGTGCTACAAAATATATTAAATGATAATCTTGATTTTGTAAGAAATTCAAATGGTACTATTTTAAGAAAAATTGGACCTAATTGGGTTAACGGAATCGGTGACTGGATTACAACCGAAGGTTATTTATTTAAAATGTATGGAGATGAAACTTTAGAAATTACAGGCGAAGAATTAAACCCATTAACACCTATTGATTTATTCACAGGCTATCAGTTTGTAAGTTATTTGCCTCTTGAGGTTATTGATGCACTTGTAGCATTTGAAGGAATTTTAACCGACGACCTGGATTATATCAGAAATTCAAATGGTGAAATGCTAAGAAAAATTGGCCCTAACTGGGTTAACGGACTTGGTGATTTAGCTCCGGGAGAAGGATACCTTATTAAAATGTTTGCCGATGATGAATTGGTTTATAATATTCCGGTTGAAACAACCAAAAGCTCTGTTCAGAAAAAAGTGATCAAACATTTCGTTTTTGAAGGTGGAAATGCTGCCGACCCTGTTTATACAATTTATATTTCGGGATTAAATATAGGTGATGAAGTTGCAGCTTACGACGGAAATATGATGGTTGGCTCAACTGTAATTCGTTCAGAAAATACTTTGGAAAACAGTTTGCCTATATTCAGTACATTAACAAGCCAAAAAGGTTATGTTAACGGAAATGATATCGCTCTTAAAGTATGGGATAATAAATCACAAAGTCATGTTTCTTCAACTTACGCTTTAGTTGATGAGTATGAAGAAGCTTATACCGAAAACACTTATCCTGCCGAAGACGGCGAATTTAGTGTTATAAATATTACAAAAGGTGCTTCTGATAATATAGATGTTGAAGCCGATGTGTCAATTTATCCAAATCCTGCAACAGATGTATTAAACGTAGTTGCAAATACTAATGTTAACCGTGTTAGAATTATAAACTTTATCGGACAAATAATGTTTGATAATAATATAAATAATTCAAGCATAAATATTAATACTTCGGCTTATCAATCCGGTGTTTATATCATCCAGGTTGAAACAAGCAATGGAGTAAGAACTGAAAAAATTACAATCAAATAAAGATTGTTTTTAAATCATTAAAAAAGGGGAATCGGTTTCGGTTCCCCTTTTTTGTTGGATTATTAAATTCGGGCTTTATTGACAAGTTAGATTATCAAATATTATTATGCTTTTTGGGGAGAGCAATTGAATTTAAAATCGTAAAATGTTAGGCATTAAACTTGACTATAAATTAACTATAATAATTACAACAGGTTAAAGAATAAAACCGCCAATATTGAAAATAAACACACAATTTTTTACGTTATTTAGCGTACTTAGCGACTAATGCAAAAAATCTATAGCAGAAAATTATAAGAACATATTTTTTATCACAATAAAATTTCTATTCAAACCAAATATTGAATACCTTTACAAACAGATATGAAAAATCAAAAAGACACTAAAAGACAATTCAGCGAGGCATTTGTAAACAAAATACTTGAATATTTCAATAAAAATCCATTCTCCTTATGTAACTATAAACAACTTTCTTTTGCACTCGGAATTACCGATCGAGCAGGAAAAGTTTTGGCAAAGTCAGTTTTAGAACAACTATGTTCTGATAATGTTTTAATCGAAAATAAAACAGGACAATACAAGCTTCATCCATCAAAATTAAACAAGAATTTGATAAAAAAATCAAACATCACCGGCATTGTTGAGATGAAACAAACAGGTAAAGCTTACATTATTACAGACGAGCCCGGCGAAGACATCTATATTTCGGCAGCCAACACTTATCATGCATTGGATGGCGATTATGTTAAAGTTTTTCTATTCCCGAAAAGGCGATCGAGAAAACCCGAAGGCCGTATTACCGAAATTATTACCCGCAAAAAGAAACAATATGTCGGCACACTCGAAGTATCAAAAAACTTCGCATTTTTAATTACCGACAGCAAATCAATGCCGGTTGATATTTTCATATCCAAAAACGGATTAAAAGGAGGAAAAAACGGTGAGAAAGCAATTGCAAAAATCACCGAATGGCCCGATCAATCGAAAAATCCTTTTGGTGAAATAATTGAAATACTTGGAAATCCGGGAGACAATAATGTCGAAATGATATCGATACTTGCCGATAATGATCTTCCTTTGTCGTTCCCGAAAAATGTTGAAAAAGAAGCAAAAGAAATTGATATTTCAATTTCCGATGAAGAAATAAAGCAACGAACCGACTTCAGAGACACCCTGACTATTACGATTGATCCTATCGATGCAAAAGATTTCGACGATGCTGTTTCTTTCAAACAAATCAACGAAAACCTTTTTGAAATCGGTGTGCATATTGCCGATGTTTCTCATTATGTTCAGCCCAATACTATTATTGATAAAGAGGCTTTTGAAAGGGGAACTTCCGTGTATTTGGTTGACAGGGTTATTCCTATGCTTCCCGAAAATCTTTCAAATTTTGTTTGTTCGCTTCGACCTAATGAAGAAAAACTTTGCTTTTCGATAATATTTAGAATTGATATTGATGCAAACATTAATGATTATAAAATTGAAAAAACAATAATAAAATCCGACAGAAGATTTAATTATGATGAAGTTCAGGAAATTATTGAAAGTGGCAAAGGAGATTTCAGTTCCGAGATTAATATTCTAAACAACATTGCTAAAAAATTAAGGCAACAACGATTTGAAAAAGGCTCAATAAATTTTGAATCGAAGGACGTAAGATTTGTTCTTGATGAAAACAGCAAACCCCTTAGTGTTTATATAAAAGAAACAAAGGAGTCGAATAATTTGATTGAGGAATTCATGTTGCTTGCCAACCGTAAAGTTGCCGAAAATATTGGAAAAATCCGAGGCAATGCAAAACCAAAGACTTTTGTTTACAGGATACACGATATTCCCTCACCCGAAAAACTTAATACCTTTGCTCAGTTTGTGACCAAGCTTGGTTATAAAATGAAAACAAACGGGCAGAAACAAATTGCCGAATCTTTCAATAGGTTATTTAAAGAAATTGAAGGAAAAGGTGAAAAAAATATGATAGAAACCATTGCAATCCGAACAATGGCAAAGGCAGTATATTCAACTGATAATATCGGCCATTACGGACTATCATTTCCTTATTATACGCATTTTACCTCACCCATACGCCGTTATCCAGATTTAATCGTCCATCGACTTCTTTTTCATTATTTGAATAATGGAAGCTCATTAAATAAAGCCGAAACCGAAAATATTTGCATTCACTCATCGGAAATGGAAAAGAAAGCAGTATCTGCCGAACGTGAATCAATAAAATACAAACAAGCAGAATATCTTCTTGATAAAATTGGCCAAAAGTTTGAAGGCCTGATTTCTGGTGTTAGCAAATGGGGAATTTATGTTGAACTTATCGGCAACCACTGCGAGGGCATGATAAGCCTAAGAGACCTTGATGATGATTTTTATTACTTAGACGAAGATAATTATCAGGTTATCGGTCAACGATATGGCGAACAATATAAACTTGGTGATCAGCTTACAATTAGAGTAAAAAGAATTGACTTGTCGAAAAAGCAAATGGATTTTGAATTGGTTTAATAAGGGGTTTTAAGTATTGAAATATAGGGGGAATAATCGTATAAGGTAATACCACTCACTTTGGCAATTTTTCAATAATCAAATTTCCTTTTTATTTACTATCAAAATAACCCAGCCAATTACCGGGCTAAAAATCATACAAAAAAAGAATGCCCATTCAATGCCCACCTTGCTTTTCTTACCAAGATTTTCGGAGAAAACAATCGATAAAATATACCAAACCACAAAAATCAATAAAAACATTATCTCATCCATAATGCCACTAATAAAAATAGATTATTAGAAAAACTATCGGAATAATTATACCCAAAGCAGTAAGCCATGCACCTCGTCCTTTTATTCCTTTTTTTCCTTTAAGAAGAAATAAGCCGGTTATTGCAAGTAAAATCAAGGCTCCGGCAAATAAGTCGGAAAACAAAGTAAACCATTTTATAGGATTATAGTGCAAATAATTCATTTCCCTGAAAAGAGGCCTTCGCTTAACTTTCTCCATTAATGCTTTGCCCGTTGTGAGGTTGGTAATTATTGAACCATCCTGAAGAAAAATTTTCACTTGATTATTGCCCGGGAAATAAAAGTTTTTATAATTACTTTCCTCGTTTATGCTTTTTAGCATTTTCATTACTTCAGCCTTATCAACTTTTGAAGGCATCTCAAAACTTATTTCTTCTGT
>JAEINX010000014.1 GCA_016342645.1 Bacteroidales bacterium
GCGTATCATCGAATTAAACCACATGCTCCTCCGCTTGTGCGGGCCCCCGTCAATTCCTTTGAGTTTCAATCTTGCGACCGTACTCCCCAGGTGGATTACTTAATACTTTCGTTCAGTCGCTGACAGTGTATCGCCAACAACGAGTAATCATCGTTTACGGCGTGGACTACCAGGGTATCTAATCCTGTTTGCTACCCACGCTTTCGTGCCTGAGCGTCAGTTTCAGCTTAGTGAGCTGCCTTCGCGATCGGTGTTCTGTGTCATCTCTATGCATTTCACCGCTACATGACACATTCCGCCCACTACAACTGTACTCAAGAATGACAGTATCAATGGCAGTTCCTCGGTTGAGCCGAGGGCTTTCACCACTGACTAATCATTCCGCCTGCGCACCCTTTAAACCCAATGAATCCGGATAACGCTTGCATCCTCCGTATTACCGCGGCTGCTGGCACGGAGTTAGCCGATGCTTATTCTTACGGTACCGTCAATCCCGAACACGTTCGGAGGTTTCTTCCCGTATAAAAGCAGTTTACAACCCATAGGGCCGTCATCCTGCACGCGGCATGGCTGGGTCAGACTTTCGTCCATTGCCCAATATTCCTTACTGCTGCCTCCCGTAGGAGTCTGGTCCGTGTCTCAGTACCAGTGTGGGGGAAAATCCTCTCAGAACCCCTAGACATCGAAGTCTTGGTAAGCCGTTACCTTACCAACTAACTAATGTCACGCATGCCCATCTTTAACCGCCGAAGCTTTAATCTATTTGTGATGCCACAATAAGATATTATGAAGTATTAATCCCAATTTCTTGGGGCTATTCCTCAGTTAAAGGTAGGTTGCATACGCGTTACGCACCCGTGCGCCGGTCGTCGCCTGGCCGAAGCCATCGTTACCCCTCGACTTGCATGTATTAGGCCTGCCGCTAGCGTTCATCCTGAGCCAGGATCAAACTCTTCATTGTAATTGTACTATTTTTATGTCTCAAGATTTACTATTCAATTCCTGTTTTTAAAAACATATATTTCTAAATTAGAAATAGTATATTTGCTACTTTTTAGGCTTATTTCAGTATTTTCAAAGAACTTTATTCTGTCTATATTTTGACCCTTTTTATTCAAACTTTCCTTGATTTTAAAAGGGGCTGCAAAATTACTACCTTTTTTTTAATTTGCAAGCTTTTTTAAAAAAATTTTAAAGTTTTTTTTAAGCTATTTTTTTAAACAAATCAAAGGTTTTTAAATCCTTTAAAAAGTAATTTTTTTGTCAGTTTTTCAATGAACTCTCGCTTTCAAAGCGGCTGCAAAGATAGATATTCTTTTTTGTAAGAAACAAGCAATTTATTATTATTTTTCGTTTTTTTTTAAAATCTTATTATAACTCATTAAATCAGATTAATAGATATTGATATTTCTTCATTTTATTGAATTTTTTCAAAAAAAATTGTAAATTTTTCAGTTTTTTACACCAATTTTTTTCTCATAAACATCATTTTTTTGAATTTTGTTTTATAAAAGTTTTAAAAACTGAAAATAAAACAATGTAAAAAACAGATAAACAGGTGAATGGGGTGCTTTTAAAAGTATGGTTATAGATGAAATTGTTATGGATTCAGATTTGAAGGTTTTATGAAAATTGTAGAAGTAAAGATTATTCCTTTGTTAAAGATAGCTCCCATAGTTTAATTTTTTCAAGACTAATGATTTGTATGTCCGGCCAATAGGCAATATTGTCTTAGCGATTTCAACTTTTGAAGGTGAAAATGATGTAATATTATCTATTGAAACAATAAATGATTTGTGAATACGAAGGAATTTATCTTCCGGCAAAATTTCTTCAAACACTCCGATTTGTTGTTTTGTCAGATAATTTTGCTCGTTTGTGTGAACCTTTACATAATCCTTCAGGCTTTCAATGTAAATAATGTTATTGACAAGAATTTTAATTATCGACTTACCTTTTTTTATGTAGATAAATCCTATAGTTGCTTTTTCAGAATTTGCATTTTCTTTCATGCTTGCAATTGATTCTTTTTTCCGGTTATAAAATTTATTAATTGATTTCAGAAAACGCTCAAATGATATGGGTTTCAAAAGATAATCAAGCACATCCAGATCGAAAGCATCAATAGCGTAATTACGATAAGCGGTTGTAAAAATCACATGCGGTGGATTTTGCAGAGTTTTTAAGAAATCTAATCCTGTTAATTCGGGCATTTGAATATCAAGAAAAATAAGATCAATTTTTTTATTCTTCAATACAGCAAAAGCATCAATTGCATTGCTACATTTTGCAACTAATTCTATATCCTGCATTTTTTCAATATGAGACTCTATCACACGCAGGGCAAGTGGCTCATCATCTACTGCTATACATCGAATCTTCATCTTCTGTTATTTTAACTGAAACGCAAAAACTTTGCATTTGTTGGAAACATAAATTAGTTTGTAATTCATTTGCTATTTCGCTAACTTTTTGCATTTTTGTTCAGTGTCTGTTTATTTTCAATTTCAATTGTCAAATCGATTACAAAAACATTACCCTCATCATTAATATCAAGTTCATATTTTTCGGGGTAAATCAAATCCAGGCGACGTCTGACATTTTTCAAACCAATGCCTTCCGCAAAACCTCCATCCTTCTTATTTGTCTTTGACGATTTACTGTTTTCAATTTTTAAATTTAAAACATTTTTACTTATCTTTAAGTTAATCCTTATCCAAACATTATCTATAATCGAACTCAATCCATGCTTAAAACTATTTTCAAGAAAAGGAAGCAATAATAATGGAGCTATCATTTTCCCCTTCACTGAGCCGGAAATTTGAAAATCAATTTTTAAATCATTTCCATATCTTATTTTTTCAAGTTCAAGATAATCTTGAAGTAATTTTATTTCCTTCTCGAGTGCAATCTTAGATGCATTGCATTCATAAAGCATATAATCAAGTAAATCGGAGAGTTTAATTACTACTTCAGGTGCAAGGTCAGATTTATCAATAGTTAAAGCATACAAATTATTCAAAGTGTTAAACAGAAAATGAGGATGTATCTGAGCTTTTAAAAATTTCAATTCCGCCTCAAGTTTTTCTTTTTCAAGCTTTCGGTTTACTTGTTGATTTTTAAACCACAATTTTAAAAGCTTTATTGAAGCGAAAATCCCGACAATAGCGTAAATATTGAAAAATGAATATACATAATTCAACTTAAAAAGAGATAATTCAGATGTACTATCAGGATAAAAAACAGGATAAGTAATATAAATTAATACAAGCCTTTGAAGCAAAATTACCCCAAAAGCAGAGATAAGAAATAATAATACAAACATCAGATACCTCTGTTTGTACAAAAATTTAGTAATCAAAAGATAAACTGTAAGATATGCAGCTATCATATCTACAGGCATAGTAATCGTAAACTGCTTTAGCATTCTTAAAAAGCTATAATCAGTGTAATAGCTGGATGTGGAAATTGTATAAAAAAGCAAATAAGAAATCCAAAAAAGAATGTGCCAGATAAATCTGTACCGATAAATGTTTAGTGTTTTAATTTTTATTAGCATTAAAATATTCTTCAAAGATAATAATTAGATTCCACAAAATAATTTTCAAAAATAACCCAAAGATTATATAAAATAATATTTTATCGACAAATAGCTATAAATTTTAGATGATTTACAACTTCATAAACCTAAACAACACTTATTTAATTCAAAAATGTGTTTATAGGCAAAAGCCTCCATTTTGTCGATTATTTTTTTCTATTATAAATTTCACAATTATTTTCACAAAAAATTTATTGATGAATTATGACAATTATTGTAAAACCTCTAAATAACAGTTAAATATTAAATTAATCCAATCTATGAAAACACACAAAATAAATTTAGTAACAAAAATCCTTCTTATTTGTTTCATCGGCGTTTTCATCATGAAAACCTCTTACATACAAGCCGGTGATGATAATAAAAAAATTGTTATTGGCGAAAAATTTACCATTCAATCCAAAGCGCTGAACGAAGACAGGACAATACTGGTTTATCTTCCTGACAGTTATCGTCTAAGCAACAAAACCTACCCTGTTTTGTATTTATTAGATGGGGGATTTCACTTTCATCATACATCGGGCATAGTTCAATTTCTTTCTGCACAAGGCATAATTCCTGAAATGATAGTGGTTGCAATAACTAACGTTGACAGAAACAGAGATTTTTCACCTACACATGTAGAAAGATCTCCCACATCGGGCGGGGCAGGAAAATTTCTGTCGTTTCTGACCGAAGAACTTATTCCGTTTATAGATCAAAATTACCGGACTCAAGACTTTGATATTCTGGTAGGTCATTCATTCGGAGGAACATTCGCAACTTATGCTTTATTGGAGAAACCCGATGTCTTTGAAGCCTACATTGCAATTAGTCCTTATTTGCATTATGACAATCAATATCTTATAAAACAAGCTAAAACAAAAATAAAGCCTGATTATGAAAAAAATGTTCAATTTTATATGACTCTTGGTAATGAACCTGCTTACATTGCTTCATTAGCTGAATTAGAATCAATTATAGAAACAAACTCTCCAAAAAATTTTGATTTTACTTACATTCAAATGAAAGATGAGGACCATGGTTCGGTTCCACATTTAAGCATTTATAATGGGCTTCAAGCAATTTATTCGGATTGGCAAATTCCAAGAGAAACTTTCATTGAAGGTCTGGCATCCATTGAAAAACATTATAAAAAAAATTCAAAAAAATATGGTACAAAAATAGAAATATCGGAAAACACAATTAATATATTGGGATACTATTATTTAAACAATAATGAAAATGATAAAGCCATAAAAGTTTTTAAAGAAAATGTAAAAAGATTTTCTGCTTCGGCCAATGTTTATGATAGTCTTGGAGAAGCTTATGAAAAAAACAATCAAGTTAAAAAGGCTGCAAAAAACTATCAAAAAGCAGTTGAAATAGCTGAAAAGGAAAATCATCCTTATTTAAAAGTTTTTACAAAAAATTTGAACAGGATAACTTACAACAAGGAAAATCAGAAAAAGTAATTCAAAAAAACAGCATATTTAATATAAAAAAATATAATTATGAAAAAAACCTATTTTTTTGTTGCACTAATTATTAGTATGAAGATTTTTAGTCAGGAAGTTACATTTAATACTCATGTTATTGACGAAAATTTCGATGGACCTGCAGGAATATTTATTAGTGATATAAATAACGATGGAAATCAAGATGTTATTTCGGCTGCCATTGATGCCAATACAATAGCCTGGTGGGAAAATCAACCGAATGATTCAATTTCCTGGCAAAAACACATAGTTGATAATAATTTTGTAGGAGCGATATATGTGAGCGCTGCCGATGTAGATGGTGATAGTTTAACAGATATTCTGGGAGCTGCATACGATGGCAATGAAATTGCCTGGTGGCATAACGATGGTGGAAATTCAATCCGATGGACAAAGCAGACAGTTGAAAATAACTTTTTTGACGCGCACAAAATTATGGCTTTTGATGTTGACATGGATGGTGATATGGATATTCTTGGGGTTTCTGCAGGGTTGAATACAATTGCCTGGTTTGAAAATGATGGCAATTATCCTGTTAAATGGACAAAACAAATTGTTGATAACAACTTTTCCGGAGCCCGGTCGGTAGATGCCTGCGACTTGGATGGCGATGGTGATATCGACCTTGCTGGTGCAGCTTTATCAAGCAATGAAATTACATGGTGGCGTAACGAAGGAAACTCGCCAATAGAATGGACAGAGTTTACGATAAATTCATATTTCATTTATGCCCATAAGGTTCATATTGCGGATATTGACCTCGATGGCGACCCGGATATACTTGGTACCGCATATTCATCAGGAGTAAGATGGTGGAGAAATGATGGCGGGGATACTCTATTATGGGAAAGGCAAATGGTTGGCTCACTTAACACGGCCGTAATTGCCTGGGCAGTTGACTTGAATCAGGACAACGACATGGATATTGTTTGCTCAGCTCAAGGCATGAACAGGATTGTAATGTGGAATAATGAAGGTTATAATTCATTAAACTGGGATTATCATCTTATTGATAATACCCTTTCCGGCTCATGGCCTTTATATTACGGCGATTTAGATAATGATGGAGATACTGACTTTGTATGCGGAGGAAGAAATGAAAATGAGATCAGATGGTATGAGAATGATTTGTTAACAAATATTCATGATTATGATGGTAGTTTTATCCCAAAAAACGAAATACAAATCAATCCAAATCCCGTTAATGAAATTTTGTCAATACAATTCTCCAAACAGGTCATTTTCCCCCTGAATATAAATTTCTACGACATTTCAGGAAAACTCATGAAAACAGAAACAATAAAATCGAACAATAAAGAATTTGATGTTTCCTGTTTACCAAAGGGGATTTATTTTATCTTAATCAATATTAAAGAAAAAACATTAATTGAAAAGTTTGTAAAAATATGAAAGCTTTTATTATCTTCACCTCAAAAAATCAATTTACAATGAAAACATTAATTACATTTCTGTTATTTTTATTCAATCTTTCAGCATTTTCGCAGTTAGAGTTTGTTCAACATCAGATAACAAATACATTTATTAAAGGTGCAGATGTTATTGCGGTTGATTTAGACCAAGATGGGAATATGGATATTATAAGTGTGAATTCTCACACAAACGCAGAAATCGCCTGGTGGAAAAACAATGGATTTAATGAGTTTACTAAAATTACAATCAGGGATAATCTCAATAAGGCCAGGTCGGTAAGGTCAGAAGACATTAATGATGACCAACATATTGATTTAGTTGTAGCAATTTATGGCGAGAACAGTATCATCTATTTGGAAAATAATGGAGATGAAACATTTACGGATTACACTGTGGATGCAAATTTTGTTGGTGCTCATACTATTGATATTAAAGATGTAAACGATGACGGTTATTTAGATATCCTTTGCTCAGGTTTTGATTATTATTATCACAACGGGGAAATCGCCTGGTGGGAAAATGATGGCCTTTATCCTATCGGGTGGACAAAAAATTTAATTTCCAACCGTTTTCAACAATCTCCATTTGTTTATGGAGAAGATATGGATGAGGATGATGACCTTGATGTAATTGCTTGTGGCGAGTTGAATAATGAGATATTCTGGTGGGAAAACGATGGAGACGAAAACTTCACCGAACACATGGTTGATGATCAGATAACCGGTATTCATACTGTTATTGCAAGGGATGTTGACCTTGACGGAGATTTTGATATTCTTGCTGCCGCATGTTTAGGAAGTCAAATTGCATGGTATGAAAACACCGAGTCGCAGGATTTCATAAAACATCCTTTGGGATATTTTCCGGGAGCTTTGTGGCTGGATGCAGCCGATCTTGACAATGATGGCGATCGCGACCTATTTGGTGGTGCACAGGGAGCAAGCCACCTTGCTTGGTGGGAAAATCCGGGAAATCAGCAGTTTATTAAACATAATTTCAATAGCACCTTTACCCAGACTTTTTGTGTTGTGCCTGCAATGATGGATAATGATAATGACATTGATTTGGTTGCAATAGGATGGCAATCTAATACAATTTCATGGTTTGAAAATAAACTCGAAAACCCAAATTTACTTAATAATCCGGAAAGCGTTGTTTATGATTCGGTTTATAAACGTTATCTTGTATCAAACTGGGAAGATGGAAATATCATTCAAATAGATACTGCCGGACAACAGAGCTACTTTAATACGGAATTGTCTTCTACAGCAGGATTACATATTGTTGGAGATACTCTGTTTGTATCATCAAACGTGGGTGAATATTCTGGTATAATTGGTTTTCTGTTATCAAGTAGCGAGATTGTCTTTCATGTCAATATTCCTGAAAAGCAACTTCTTAATGATATTACTTCCGATCTATCAGGAAACCTTTACGTGACAGATTGTGAGGCAAACAAAATATACAAAATTCGAATAAATGATCAGGCCTACACAACATTTGTAGGTTCCGGATTAGGTTACCCAAATGGAATAATGTATGATCGCAACAATCATAGATTATTAGTTTTAAATTGCCTTTTAACTTATAGGCCTATAATTTCAGTTAATCTTGAAGATTCAACTCTATTAACGGTTGTCAACACAAATATCAGTTCAATTGATGGATTAACTTCTGATAATTATGGAAATATCTATTTTTCATCATGGGCAACCGACAAAGTTTACCGCTATGATGAATCTTTCACAAATCCTCCCGAAGTAGTTTCAACCGGGCATACTGATCCAGCCGATATTTTTTTTAATAAATTAAATAATATTCTGGCCATCCCTAATTTCAATTCCAATTCTGTTGATTTTATCCAGCTTGCTTTTGTAATATATGTTCCCGGCGACGAACCAACAATACAAGCAGGAATTGATAATGCACAAAATGGGGATACTGTTTTGGTTGCACCGGGAATTTACAATGAAAACATCAACTTCAATGGGAAAAACATTGTTGTTGCCAGCCATTATATTATTGACAATGATTTAGATATCATCAATTCTACAATTATTGATGGAAGCAATCCAACATCAACAGATACGGCAAGCTGCGTTATGTTTTATTCAGGAGAAGACTCGACTGCTGTTTTGCAGGGTTTTACAATCACACAAGGTACGGGCACACACTGGATTGACTCACAATTTCCAAGTTATACCAGGCATAGTGGTGGTGGGATATTTATGTTTCAAAGTTCACCTACCATTAAAAACAATTATATAATTAATAATCATGTTGATGATAATTCAGGTGTAAATGGTGCTTCAGGTGGCGGACTTTTAATGTATGGCAGTAATCCGACAATTATAAATAATGTCATAAAAAATAATACAGCTTTATATGGTGCTGGCGTTGTTATTGATTATTCGGGATGTTTTTTTAAAAATAATATTGTTGCCCAAAACAGCGGTGGACAAAACTATGGTGGAGGCGGATTCTGGACGATTGGAAACGGAGACGAAGACATAATTATTGAAAACAATACTATTGTTGATAATGAATCAGAATTAAAAGGAGGAGCAATGTATTTATGGTCAACACATCTTACTGCCCGTAGTAATATAATTTGGGGAAATACACAAAATTCCGGCGGCCAGATTTACCTTTATGATGGAGCTAACGCTGAAATAAGTTATTCGAATATTGAAGGTGGATATACAGGTGAGGGAAATATTGATCTGCCTCCGCAATTTGCCGATACAAATTTCATTCTTGATTTATCATCTCCTTGTATTGATGCCGGAAATTCTGATATTCAATTTAATGATCCTGAAGATTTTGAAAATCCCGGTTATCCTCTTTGGCCATCACAAGGGCAACTAAGAAATGATATAGGTGTTTTCGGTGGCCCAAACTCTTGTTGTTTGCAAAATGATATAACAGGAATAAATAATGTGTTTCCGTCTTCAAAAGAAATAGTTTTAGAAGTTTTTCCGAATCCTTTTTCTGAATCTACAATGATCTCTTTAAAAGGAACTCTTCCTTTTTCCGAACAAACAATTGAAATAATGGATATTAAAGGGCAAGTTGTAAAACGATTTTCAAAAATAACTCAAAATATGGAAATTATTTGGGATGCTAGTAACGATTTTGGTTATACCATAAAACCAGGATTATATATACTTCGTTTATTATCCGGTTATAAAACTCAAACCATGAAAGTTCTTTTTATAAATAATTAATATCATATTCTAATGAAAACAAAAATTATATTTTTTTTAGCAGTAGTTTTTATTGTTTCAAATACTGTTGTTTCTCAACAAGTGAGTGTTTTAAGCGATCCTCTTTTTAATGGCCCGGAAGGAATAATTTATGATGAAGAAAACAACCAATACATAGTTGGTAATGCCAACGACGGCAAATTACTGATTATTGACAACTTTAACAATGTCAGTATTTTTAAAGAAAACATTGGTGCAAATGTAATAATGGCTTTTGAAATTATTGGAGATTCGTTGTTAATTTCTACGAATGAACCAAGAACATTGACCTGTATTGATAAAAACACGGGAGAACCAATTTATCAACTGTTTATAGACACTATTTCGAATGCATGTTCTCAAATGGCTTATGATGATCGAACAGGATTTTTGTACATTGTTGATCAATATGGTGCAATATTAAAGGCTGATGTTAAAAATGCTAGCTGTAATATATTCACAACAAGCTTGTCGCAAGGTACTCAGGCAATTGAAATTGATACTGTTGAAAACAGATTGATTATATTTTCCTGGCCCACCTCCATTATAAAATACGTCAATATAAATGACTCAACTGATATTACCAATGGCCCGGCAACAGGTATTACAAAATGTACTTCCTCAACTTTAGACAACAATGGTTATATTTATGTTTCATCATGGTCAGGGCACAAAGTGATGAAGATGCACATAGATTCATTAGATAATGCTGAAAATTTTTGTAATGATTCTTTATTCCAACCTGTAGGGATTACATATAATCCGGTTGATGAAAAATTTGCTGTTTGTAATTTTGGCAACAATACGATAACTTTTATACAGTCTGAAACACTTGCAACGATAAATAGCTTTTCACATCTTGGCGATTTTCATACAATAAATTATTCAGGGGATTATGAAGAAATCCTGGACTATCTTGATAATCTGTATGTAGGAGGAAAAAATCAATTATTTGATGATTTTGGTTGCAGCCTATATTTGGGGACAGGTGATCCTGAAAACATCTTTTTCGGAAGAAATTTTGACAACCCTCAACAAGATGTTCTGGTGGGAAAATACAGTTCCCCAGGCTGCTATGAATCTATTGCCCTAAACAGACTGGCTGATCTTGGGCTTCCTGTTGGAACCAATTTTAATAACCTCACTCCATCACAAAGTTTATTGTTACTGCGTGCCCCATATTTTGCAGCCGATGGTTTAAATTCGATGGGAGTTGCATGCGGATTAGCTTATGTTGAGGAAGTAGATGTTGAAATTGATACCACAAAACAGAATATTTTTATTACGAGATGGGTAAGAGAAATCTTGGATCACGCTGCTAACGTTGAAGAAGCGATAGAAATCACAAACAGTTACAATATTATCGATAACATGTTTGGGAATAATACACTTTGTCATCATTTATTAGTATCAGACGGGACAGGAGCTACTGCAATCCTTGAATATCATGACGGTCAATTTAAGGTAATTGATCCTGAAGTTAACTGGCAGATTCTTACAAATACACCAATCTATAATGTCCCATTACACCAGCTTTTCTCTCAATGTTACAGATATGAACTGCTATATCTTGCTCTGGAAGATCAAAACGGTGAAATTTTAGATTGGAGAAATGGATTGGATATTTTAGAATTGCCAACCTGGGGAAATATATCGAATGGAACTCAATGGTCCAATCTTTTTGATTTGAATGAAAATATGATGTATCTTTCTCTTTATCGTGATTTCGATAATATTGTGCAGGTTAATGTGGAAAATTTCGAGTTTAGAAATTATGGTGATTTTACAATTTATGAACAATTGGAAATTGATGAAAACGGCAACAACATCAATGAACCGGGAGAATCAGTTGAAATAATACTATCATTAATAGTTGATTTCATTTCAACAGGTGTAAGTGGAACAATATCATGCTCAAACTCAGATATTGTCATCAATACACCTTCGAGTGATTTCGGTAATATCAATCCCGATGAGATTATTTCCAATTTTGATGATCCATTTGAGATCGAAATTTCTGAGGATGCTGTTTCGCAAGATGTGGTTTTGAATTTATCTTTAACCACTGATTATAATTATGTTTTTGAAACAGATATAATGATCGCAATAAACGATATAACCTCTATTGATGACAATATCAATAATACCGAAAACAAATTGTTTATGTTGAAAAATTATCCCAATCCATTTAATTCAAACACTACTATTTCATTTCAAACTAAAAATGAGCCAAATCAAGAAAATAAAGTAAAAATTTATGATTTGAACGGACAAAGAATTAAAGTTATTCCATTGAACTTACAACAAGCAGAAAATAGCACCGGAGCAGGGAATAATAATTATTCAATTATTTGGGATGGAACAAATGAGGATGGGAACCATGTTTCTTCTGGAATATATTTCTACAATCTTAATATTAATAACAAATCTGTTGCAACTGAACAAATGATTTTAATAAAATAATAAACAAAAATTGCAATATATGTTTCTATTAAATTTATCAAATCATAAAAAATACAGTAAAAATAAAAATTAGGGCTTAATATTATCTATGAAATAAAAGTAAGCGAACAAATAGTTAACTAATTTTATCACAATTAAGTAATAAGACATGAAAAAATTAAGTAATAAGACATGAAAACAAATAATCAATCAGTATTAAATTTCCGGTCTTACATTTTAATACTTATTCTATTCGCAACGTATAATTCCTGCGGCCTAAAAGACAGGAAGTTATTTATTGAGGAAGACGTAAAGTTTATCAATCCGTTAGATGGAGCCATACTTGCGGGAACTTTTTCTAAACCCGCTTATGAAGGCAATTTCCCAACTGTGGTTCTAATTTCAGGAAGTGGATTGCAAGACCGGGACGAAACCGTAAACGGTCATAAACCATTCAAAGTTCTATCCAAATATTTAAATGAACAAGGGATCGCTGTTCTTCGGTTTGATGACAGAGGTATAGGAGAATCAATAGGAGATGTTTGGAATGCAACCATCGAAGTTTTTGCAAGTGATGCCCTTGCCGGCATTAATTATTTAAAAACCCGGAAAGATGTAAATCCATTCAGAATAGGGATTATAGGTCACAGCCAGGGTGCTATGGAAGGAATGATGCTTGCAAGTGATTTTGATGATATTGCCTTTTTAATAATGCTTGCAGGGCCGGGTGTTCCATGGGCTGAGAACATGGTTAAAGGAAATGAAGAAAACCTGAGACGGCAGGGAAAAAGTACTGAAAGTATAGAAGCAGGCACTCAATTGCTCAATAAAATGATCCCAATAATGCAAGCCGGAGGAAATTACGAAAACATCAAAACCGACTTAAATAAAGTAATAAATAAATGGAAACAATCACTTACAGGCTCTGCCAAAACCGAAATTCAGGAATTTGATAAATCCCATCCCGGATTTTGGAATACCATGGCAAGTGAGTATGCAACACCGATATATTTGTCGGCAGTAAATTTTAATCCTTCTGAATATTTAATAAATATTGATTGCCCGGTTTTATCAATAATTGGCGACAAAGACATTCAGGTTTTATCCTCACTGAACAATCCTGCCATACAAAAGGCTTTAGAACAGGGCGGAAATAAAAATGCAACTGTAATTGAAATGACGAACATCAACCATCTTTTACAAGAATGCAAAACAGGACTTGTCAGCGAATATGCAGAGATTGAAGAGTCATTTAATGAGGAAGTGTTGAAATTAATAACCGACTGGATTAATAATCTTGTAAACGCAAAACCATCGGATGAAATGCTTGATAAATACAGATAACAAACCTTTTTTATCGATCCCCGTGAGTTTGCTTATGATAACTGTATTGTAAAGTTGTAAGGGCTGTGTGAAGATTCAATAAGCTTTTTCATTGAGCAACCGATTTCTTTACTTTAACTTATTTCCCAAACCGTTTTATTAACCTTTACAAAAAAAATCTCCAATCTGATTCTATAACAGCCTTAATATCATCAATTAACACTAATTTTATATCACTAAAACATATGAAGTTTCTTTGTAGAATAAATTATATTTGAAAAATTAATTTGTTTTTAAAAGTATTATTATATTTGTATTATAATTTATTAACATAATTAAGAAATAATGTCAACAGGGGTAATTAAGTTCTTTAATAATGGAAAAGGATTTGGATTTATTATTGATGACGAAAGCCAGCAGGATATTTTTGTCCATGCTTCCGGTTTGATTGATAAAGTGTCGGAAAATGATAAAGTTATTTATGAGATTATTGAAGATAATCGTGGGCGGAAAGCTATTGATGTAAAAAAAGCTTAGCTCATATCATAGTTATTAATATATTATAGATTTTCATCTGGAATTTCTATATATTCATTGCTTTTTCAAGTTCTTAAACTTGTAGAAATGAATAAAAGTAAGGTTTTAGGCCACAGCGATGAAAGTGGATTTTTGTTTGCTCAAGAAATGCTTGGTGGAGATATTACGGCTGCTATAAATTTTGATAGAATTCAGAAACATCCTGTTAGAGGGTATATTATTTTTGAGTATTTGCTTTGTGATGAAAAACAAAAAGTTTCTCCTCATTCAAGTCATCCCATTAAATATTGGAAAAAAAACTCAAAGAAATTTATTTCTCTATATGAAGTTGCAAAAGCATTAAAAGCACATCTATACCTTGTGAATTACGCAAAGAAAAACACTCAACATTCTGATGAAATTTTAGTAATCAAGGTCATTAAAATGTCACCCGTTGGTATAGAAGAAGAAATGATTTGGAAAACAAATCGTCAAGAATTTTCAAAGTGGTTCAGGAAATTAAATAGACAATGTTTGTAGATGATATGAATTAATTCATTGTTATTAACATTCTATTATATAGGATATTCTTAAAATAATTTTAAAAACAGTGTTTTATTTTCTCATAAATTTAACAATCATTTTTGTAGGTTAACTGATGTGTTAGAAAAATAATTATTGTATTCCTGTAAAAATAATTTTACTTTTGCGCCAATTAATCAAAAAAATTGACATAGAAATCATATGAAGTATTCAGTCAGATTGCAACAAGATCAAATACTTAAGAATTATCTTAGGATTTATTGCGGTGTATTGAAAGTTTTGTATGATTATTTTACCACTTAAAAAATTATTGCGAATGAAAAAGATTTTAACATTATTAATGGTTTCATTATTACCGGTTTTGACTTTTGCAGGTGAAGCTGATCTTGTGATACCTGAAGGTATAAAATCCCAGAATATTTTATACTGGGGATTTTTAATTACGATTGCAGGATTCATGTTCGGACTATACCAATTTGTACAAGTCAAGAAATTGCGAGCTCACAAATCGATGCTTGATATTGCTCAGGTTATTTACGAAACGGGTAAAACCTACCTGATTCAGCAAGGAAAATTTTTACTAATACTTTTTATATTTATTGGATCGGCAGTAGCCTTTTATTTTGGATACCTTTCAGAGGGAGACTTTGGTTTTGGCGGAGTTCTTATGATTCTCGGGTGGACAGTCCTCGGAATTTTAGGTTCGTATTCAGTTGCATGGTTTGGAATTCGTATGAATACTCTTGCCAATTCCAGGATGGCTTTTGCTTCTCTTGAAAGGAAGCCCATCAAGTTATTAAATATTCCTTTAAATGCCGGAATGAGCATAGGTGTTGTTCTTATTTCACTTGAGCTAATCATGATGTTAATCATTTTGGTTTTTGTTCCCGGTGAATATGCCGGAGCAAGTTTTATTGGATTTGCTATTGGTGAATCGCTTGGTGCATCAGCACTTAGGATTGCCGGTGGTATTTTTACCAAAATTGCCGATATTGGTAGCGATTTGATGAAAGTAATTTTTAAAATTGGAGAAGATGATCCACGTAATCCCGGGACAATTGCCGATTGTGTTGGTGATAATGCTGGTGATTCAGTCGGGCCTACTGCTGACGGTTTTGAAACTTATGGTGTAACAGGTGTTGCATTGATTTCCTTTATTCTTCTTGCTGTATTGGATTCAAGCTATCAGGTTCAATTATTAACATGGATATTCGTGATGAGAATCTTGATGATTATTACATCCGTAGTGTCGTTTTGGATTAACGGAGCCATCACAAAAGCAAAATACAGTAATGTTGATGACCTTGACTTTGAAAAACCTCTAACTTCATTAGTTTGGATTACTTCATTACTTTCAATTATTGTAACTTTTTTAGTTAGTTATTTCACAATTGGTAATTTACCAAATAGTCTTTGGATATCATTATCGGTAATTATTAGTGCCGGTACACTTGGTGCTGCATTAATACCTGAATTTACAAAATTATTTACAAGTCCTAAGTCAGCACATGTAAAGGAAGTTGTTGAAGCATCAAAAGAAGGAGGAGCCTCTCTAACTATTCTTTCAGGCCTTGTTGCAGGAAACTTTAGTGCATTTTGGAAAGGAATGGTGTTCTTCTTTCTAATGTTTATTGCATATTTTGCAAGTACTTACGGTTTAGACGACCTGATGATTTATCCATCAATTTTTGCATTTGGTTTGGTTGCATTCGGTATGTTGGGAATGGGGCCTGTTACGATTGCTGTTGATAGTTATGGCCCTGTAACCGATAATGCACAATCAATCTATGAATTGTCATTAATAGAAGAAGATATTGAAAAAATTACTCCTGAAATTGAAAAAGATTTTGGTTTTAAACCTGATTTCGAAAAAGCAAAATATTATCTTGAAGCCAATGATGGGGCGGGAAATACTTTTAAAGCAACCGCAAAACCTGTACTTATAGGTACGGCAGTTGTTGGTGCTACTACAATGATATTTTCACTTATTTTAGTTATTAAAAAAACTCTTGGAGTAGAACCTGAACAGATTCTGAACCTTCTGAATCCATTTTCAATCATGGGCTTCATTCTTGGTGGTGCAGTGATTTATTGGTTTTCGGGTGCTTCTATTCAAGCAGTTTCTACAGGAGCAAGCAGGGCAGTTGCTTTTATTAAAGATAATATTAATCTTGATCCAAATGCGCCTAAACGGGCTGATGTTGAAAAATCAAAAGCTGTTGTTAGGATTTGTACAAAGTATGCTCAAAAAGGCATGCTTAATATTTTTATTGCTATTTTCTCATTTGCTTTGGCTTTTGCCTTTTTATCATCACCGGGAAATTCTTATTTACAGGTTTCAATGTTTGTAAGTTATCTTATTTCTATTGCATTTTTTGGTTTATTCCAGGCTATTTTTATGGCAAATGCCGGTGGTGCATGGGATAATGCAAAAAAGATTGTTGAAGTTGATATGAAAGAAAAGGGAACACCTCTACATGATGCTGTTGTAGTTGGTGATACTGTTGGTGATCCTTATAAAGACACTTCATCGGTAGCTTTAAATCCGATTATTAAGTTTACAACTTTATTTGGTTTATTAGCTATGGAAATTGCAATTGCTGAACAATTCAGATCAGTTGCTCCCTATTTTGGAATAGCATTCCTCATTGTTGCTTTGTATTTCGTTTATCGTTCATTCTATGGAATGAGGATTAATAAATAGATTTAATTGTTATTGTTAAAAAGCCTTCCTTTTTTAGGAGGGCTTTTTTGTTTTTATTGATTGATGTATCTGCTTCCGATTAGTTGGTACATAGCGACATAGTCAATCATCAGTTTCCAATTAGCTCTGTCGTGGCGACAGGATCAATTGTCAACTTCCCATTAGCTCTGGCGTGATGCAAGAGCCAATCGTCAACGTCAGATTAGCTTAGGCTTTTATCCGAACATTTTCACTTAAACATTTAAAGTATTTTCGAATCACACTAAAAGCCTTTGCATTTTTTGCGAATATTTTTGCGGCTAAGAATTTTATCAATAGCAGCCCATAACTTTAGTCATGGGATTTGAAATGTAAAACTAATATTTTATTTTCCAATTAAGGCAATTGCATAGGCCGAAATGCCTTTTTCTTTACCCACGAAACCTAATTTTTCGGTAGTAGTTGCTTTAATTGAAATACTATCCTCGGGAATTGAAATAACTTCGGCAAGTGTTTTTTTTATTAAAGGAATATATTGGGACAGTTTTGGCTTTTCAAGACAAATTGTTGAGTCGATATTAATTATTTTATAATTCTTGTTGGAAATTAATTCAATAACTCTTTTTAGAAGGATTTTACTGTCGATGTTTTTAAATTCAGGTGATTTATCGGGAAAATGGTATCCAATATCTCTTAGGTTTGCGGCACCGAGCAATGCATCACAAATTGCATGAATTAATACATCGGCATCGGAATGGCCTATTGCACCTTTATAATGCGGTATCATTATTCCACCAAGCCAAAGTTCATATCCTTTGTCTAAGCTATGAACATCATAACCTTGGCCAATCCTAAAACTCATTTTTAGAATGCATCAAAATTAAATAGCAAAGAAAAACGAAGTGTGTTTTCCAATGGATTATGTTGTTCGAGTGGAATCAAATAAGCAAAATCCAGTCCAAATACATTATACCTTAAACCTGCACCGAGAGTAAAATATTTACGATTTCCTTTTGATTTATCTTCATAAAAGAAACCACCTCTTAATGCAAATTGTTTATCGTACCAGTATTCTGCTCCAATTGAAAAGCTAAACTCACGCATTTCTTCGCTAAATCCTCCGGGAGCATCATAAAATGATTGTAGCATACCTGAAATTACAGAAACATCAGGGTCTCTACCTTCAAGAATAACTTGTTTGCCGTTTATATAAACCGGTGACCCTGCAGAATCTGTTTCATAGATAGGAGGAGTTGGAACCAAAAGTTTGTTAACATCGATCATAAATGACAAGGAATTATAGTCATCTAAATCCAGTGTCAAAGAAGGCCCAAAACGAAGATTGGTAGGGATAAATTCTTTCACTTCATTATCGGAATAAGAAATTTTTGACCCTATATTTGAAATATTAATACCCCATGCAAATTTTCCGTCCATATTACCGAGAACAATGTCATCTTGCCAATAAACGGCAACATCAGCGGCAATTGAATTTCCGGGATGAGTTGCAACAGCGCCTACATATTGCCCTTGTGTAAGGTTTGAGTTAATGTAACGAGCTGCAATCGCACCTGATAATTTATCAGATAATTTCCTTGAGTAAGTAGCATCAATTGAAAATTCACTTGGTTTGTAATCACCTATTCGTCCTCCATTAACATCGGTAAAAGTGATATCACCGAGAGAAAAATATAATAATGAAGCTCCAATAACTTGCCTATCATCAATTCGATAGTAACCAGAAACATAAGCAAGGTTGATATCGTTTACTAAAGCTCTTAACCATGGGCTATAAGAAACTGAGAATCCCATTTTCTTATCAATAAAGGCATACTTGGCAGGATTCCAGTGCATTGAACTTGCATCAGGTGTTGAAGAAACTCCTGCATCTCCCATAGCTCCTGCTCTGGCATCGGGAGCTATTAATAAGAATGGAACTGCTGTTGTAATTGTATTCAGATCTCGGCCAACATAATCACTGTTTTGAGAATGACCCG
Source organism: Bacteroidales bacterium (assembly GCA_016342645.1). GTDB lineage: Bacteria > Bacteroidota > Bacteroidia > Bacteroidales > JAEINX01 > JAEINX01. The sequence goes on from JAEINX010000014.1 coordinate 19,260, forward strand.
AAAACATAGCAAAAATAAGAGCGATTGCTACTAAGATTTTATAATTCATTTTTAATTTTCTTTTTATCATTTTTGTTAAATTAAGCATTGATTTTCTTATGTATTTAATTGATAAATATCTCTTTTTTTTTGGATAGCAAAATAACGAAGATAATTTTTAAATATTGCATTTAAATTTTGGAATACTTTTTTAGATTATAACCAATTTTTGTGTTTGCTCAGCAATGAAATCATCTTTTTGCACAAGTATTTTATAAATATATATTCCATTTTTCAATTTTTCGCCATTATCGTTTCTTCCATCCCATTTTATTGGTTCTATTTCAAAATTGTCAGATTTAACATTTCTATTAATAGTTTTTACAAGTTGCCCCTGAATTGAGAATATTTTGATACTAACATCATAAAAACTTATAGCTTTATTGTGATAAAAAATAAATTCAGTTGAATTTTTAAATGGATTGGGCTGATTAATCACATGACTTAAAACCAATTTCGCATTTATATCAACAAAAAAATCTATTTTCACTTCTGAAGAATTGCCACAAACATCCCATACTTTAAAATTTATTTTATGCTCGCCGTATGACAAGTTTGTAAAAGGATAAACAATTTTTCCTGACTGATAGGAATCGGGATTAGGAACAAAGTGTTCATTTAAAATTATTTGTTGCCTGTAATCGTCATCCAAAACAGCTATAATATCTCTTCCAAAACCATCACCTGACAGATTTATTCCATTCTCATCAAAGACAGAAACATACATAATGGGATTATTGCTTGTAACATCTCCTGAAACAAAATCCTCTTTTTCGAGATAAATTGAAACTTCGGGCCCCAAAACATCTACGGGAGCAGAATGATCGACTCCTCCCAAAATTATATCTTGTTCCGAGCCTGTTGCATCAATATAATCATTATTAGCATAATAACTAATCAAGCCAAAACCATATTGAGGTGTAAGATAATCAGGAACAACAAAAGTAAATGAAAATTCGCCATTTTTAACGATGCATTTTCCTTTATACAAAATTTTATCTCTTATTAAAAATTCTCTTGGGTAGCTATCTGAATTATTTCCAAGCGTCTTATTAACTGTAGGTTTATCATAAACTATCGGAAAAATATCTCCATTGAAATCTGTAACTTTTTGCCCATCATTTTCAATAATTCCATTGATAGTAACTTTAGAAAAAGCTTTTAATGTGTCGTTAAATTCCGAAATCGGAACATCGTTAATAAATGTTGTAGAAATTTTATATTTTGGATATGTTAATTTAAGTGCAGGATCACCAAACAAGGTAATGTTTCTTGCATTACTAATTTGAGGAGTTTTAGATAAACGGTATATATCGCCTATTGAATAATATTCTCCATCATTTTTTTTATATACATAACTAACAAATCTTTTATTTAAATGTTGATTATAAGTTGAAAAAGCCAGTCGAGTAGTTGTTATTAAAGCAATTGCACCTCCATTTGGGCTTAAAAACATAATTTCTCCTGCCGATTTCATTCCGGGATTGTCATAGCGGCTAAATTCGCAGGTGGCTGTCATAAACATTGAAAGTTTGTTAATGTTTTTCCAATTTACAATATCTGAAATTTCCAGAACATGCTCATCTGACCATCCTACTTCGCTACCATGGCCGATATAATCAATTATAAAAGCACCTTTTTCAACTTGCTCATTTATTGCTTTATTCACTTCGGGATATCTCTCACCATAAATCCCCTTAACCTGATTATATGCATCTAAGTAAATTTTATTAATATTCAATACATCTTGCTCGGCTTGTATGATATCACTCAATTCTTCAGCATGAGAAACGTATGCATTTTTACCCTCATCATCAGCAACAAAACAAATACGATTTTTCCAATCACCCATAACATCCTGTGATTCTGAAGCATAAATTTGGATTTTATTAATTACATTTTGAGCCTCTTCGACCGTATTAACAGGAAGCCTACCAACTCCTATATCTAAAGTGCCATTGGCTTTATATCCTTCATCATAGTCGAGAATCCCAAAAAAGTCATCGCAAACGTATGATGTAACCATTCTTAAAGATTCCAAAGTTTGAAAAGTCGGGATGAAATTTGAAAAAATATCAATCCTATTTTTATAATCATAGGAACCATCACCAAACAATAGAAGATATTTGGGTTTTTGTTCTTCCGATGCTCTATCATAAATCATTTTAACGAAGTCGCGGATTGCCGAAATATCTTGTGATCCTGACGAAAATTCATTATAAATTCGATTTGGAGTAGTTACCAAGTAAGATAAACCATCCTTTTCAAGGTGAAAATCACCAACCCATTTTGCCTCATTAATAAAATCGGGATGAGAAATAATAATATAATCAGTATTTCCGACTGCATGTAAGTCTTGATTATCAACCTTTTCAATAAATTCAGGTGAATAATAAAAACTTCCATCGAAAGCAATGAATTGCCGTAATGAATCGGTGGGAAGGGTAAAAATTAGGGAATCATTAATTAAATCGGCATTAATTTCCATAACACTATCAATATGGCTAACATCCCAAATATTTACATTCTCTGAAGCATCCGACAATTTAAATCTTGCAATTTTTCCATTGCCAAACGAATTAATATCTCTAAACCTTAATTGGCTTCCGCAAAATTTCAAATGACGCCGCAAATTAAAGTACATATAATCCATCCAACCAATTGATGATGAAGTTGGTTTATCATAGTTCACAGTGACAATATTTATTGAATCTTCGGGGAGATATGAGAACTTTTTATCGGCAACGTTGCCATAAACATTTTCGCTATGTGGAGTAATTCTCATTTCGTATTTTTCTTCTCCATTCAAAAAGAAATTAAAATAACTATACTCCGTTGAGTGAGCGACCATATACATTTTCACCAATACTTCAACATCGGTACAGATATTTGGGAAGATAAAAGGAAAATCATAAGAAAGTTGATTTTCAAATCTTTCACCAAACCATTTTTTCCCAGATTTGATAACATTTTCAAAATCTTCTTCATGGTAAGCATAATCACTAAAAGTGGTAACATAATTCGTAGGCTCAGCAATTATTGATTCTGAGGTTTGAATCCTTTTTCCGGGCCCTAAGTCTGCTGTTATAAAATAATATGTATGATCGGAGTAAATATTTTTTTCATGCTCAAATCTTTTTTGAACTTCATTGTAATTCCATTTTACCTGAGATTCGGCATAAAACAAAATATAATCATCCTCGTCAAATGATCCGTCTTCTTCACCAATAACTTTAATTGCGTTTTCAAGTAGATCATCAATTCTTAACCCACTATTTGCTTCAGGTAACATTCCCGTACCGTTTCCATAAATTCTTAAATCACGAGGATTTAACGATTCAATATCTAATCCCATTGAAATCAGATTATTGTAAGAAATTTTATGGATGCCATAATCCTTAGCTCTAATTTTGTACCAATTACCTAAGCTTAATACCGAATGATCGGTATAAACCCTGCTTTTTATTGGGTTCAGGCAATTTTGAATTGGTATTATTTTTTTTTGAATTTCGAAAGAAATAACTTTTTCAAATTTTCCGGAAACAGGATTTTTACGTATCGGACAAAATGAAAGGCAGGCATAGTATTGTCCGCGTCCAATTGATATGTCTGAATTTATAATAATTTCATCAGAAATTTTTTCAATATCTTCGTTTTTTAAAATATCTATTTCCGCAAGAAAATCAAATACTATATTATTCAATTCAAATTCAACTTTAGTGTTTTTTGAATCAAGCTTGAATCTTTCGAAATAAAATGGTAAAAATCCTGAGTCGTCTTTAAAAATTGCGTTTTCAAAAACCAATATTTCAACAGATTGATCTTTCGAAACTGTCATTTTTTCAGGGTTTTCCCATTTTATGTTTCTATTAAGATTTTGAGAAAAAAGCAAAACAGGAATAAAAAAAAGCGGAAGAATTATTTGAAGTATTTTTAACATTTTTTTTCGATTCATATTTATTTCAAAATTACAAGTTTTTCAACTTTCTCAGAACTTTTACCTGTAAAATCCGAAACTTTAATTTTATAAACATATAATCCTCTGGCAATAGGTGCCCCGTTATCAGAAGTGCCATACCATTCAATTGGATTTGACCTAAATCCGGAGGTGCTCAAATTAGCTCTTATTGTTTTAACTAATTTCCCCGCTAACGAAAATATTTGGATTTCAACTCTCAAATCACTATTTGCTTGATTATGTTCAAAAACAAATGATGTTTTATCTTTAAATGGATTAGGATAATTCATGAGATTTTCGATAGCCATAGTTTCAGATTCAGCTACAACAAATTCGGTATATGCTTTTGAAGAATTATTATTTACATCCCAAACTTTTAAATTTAATGTGTGACGTCCATTACTCAGGTTTCTAAAAGGATAAGCAATACTTCCTTTTTGATAGCTGTTAATATCCGATTCATAATATTCGTTCAAAACAATTTGGTTTTCGGAATTATTATCAAGAATTGCAACAATATCATGTCCTATACCACTTCCAACCGTATTTATTCCTGTTGAATCGGTAACAAAAGCAAGCAGGTAAGGATCCTGATCGGTTATTCCACCGAAAACAAAATTTTCATCATTCATAAAAAGCTCAATATTAGGCCCGTTTAAATCGGGAATAATGTTATTGGAATTTCCTCCAACAACAATACTGTCAAAATACCCACTTGCATCGTTATCAATATCATTGTTAGCGTAATAGCTGATTTTGCCAAATCCATAATTATAAGCAATGTCTTTGGGAACAACGAAAGTAAAACTAAAATCGCCATTTTCAATTTCTGCCTTTCCTTTGTAGAGAATACTATTTTGCAAATAAAAAATTTGCTTAGAGCTTTGAGCATCCTGCCCAAGTGTCATAATTTCTGTTGGTTTATCAAATATTGTTGGAAACAGAATACCTGAATAATTTTCTAATTTTTTGCCACTATTATCAAAAATACTTCCCTCGACAGATATTTTAGATAATGCTTTCAAAGTATCTGAATTATCTGTTATTGAGACATTATAAACATTTGTGGTTTTTATTGAATATTTTGGTAAAGCAAATCCTATTGCGGGATCACCGAACAAAATATACATTTTATCGGTATTTGAAACACTATTTTCTTCATTTTTTGCATGGCGCATTATGTCTCCGAAGTTTTTATATGTGTTACCCTGAGTATCAAATGTATATTTGTAAATTGCCTTATTAATAATTTCATTTCCGCTAATATTTGTGGGCCTGGCCGTTGTAAACATCGAAACGGCACCACCATTTGGATTAATAAAAACAAGTTCTCCGGCAGAAATACGTTCAGGGTCATCATACCTGCTAAATTCGCAAGTAGCTGTAATGAAAACAGAAAGTTTATCAAGATTTTTCCAATTTATTATATCAGAAATATTTAAGACTCTTTCATGTGCCCAACCAACTTCTCCACCGTGTCCCATGTAATTCATAATCAAATTACCTTTTTCCATTCGATTATTTATTGCAGTGGTTACTTCCGGATAACGTTCTCCTCCCGGCGTAGAAACCTGAGGATAAGCGTCTAAATATATTTTATCAATATTTATATTTTTATTATAGCTCTCTAAAAAACCTGAAACTTTTTCACATGAATTAAAATGCCTGTCACTTTCCTCATCATCGGCAACAAAACAAACGACATTTCGCCAATCGCCCATATTTTCCTGATTGTTCGTAATATATAATTCCGTTTTATCAACAACTTTTTTAATGTCATCAAGATTATCAATTGGGAAACGGCCGAGGGAAACATCAAGAAGATCAGATGATCCGCTTCCTTCATTATCATCAAGAAATGCAAAATAATCATCCGATGCAATTGATGAAATAGGCCGTAATGATTGACTTGTTTCCCAGGTTGGAACTAAATTAGTATTATCAATAATTCTGTCCTTATAATCATATGAAGCATCACCAAAAAATATCACATATTGGATTTCATTGCCCTGTTCGGCTCTGTCATAAAACATTTTAATGAAATCTTTAATAGCCGTAACATCCTGTCTTCCTGAAGAAAATTCGTTATAAATTTTCTGTGGTGTAACTAAATAAACATCGTAATTATCAATATCTCTGTGTAATTGAGCTAATCGTTCGGCTTCCGTAAGAAATTCAGGCGGATGAATAATAAGCATATCAATATCTCCAACAGAATGAAGATTTTGATTTTCGAGTTTTTCAAAATTTGTGATTGAAAAATATGATGAACCATCGTAAGCAATAAATTGTAAAAGCGAATCGGTGGCCAGTTTAAATACTAAATTATTTCCTGAAGAGGAAGTATTTATTATTTTTGGTTCAAGAGGATCTGTAATATTGAGAACCTTGACCGACTGTGTAGCATTTCTTAATTCAAACTCGGTAACTTTATTGATTCCAATTGAATAAGGGTCTCTAAAACTCATTTGTCCGCCTGTAAAAATTAAATTTCTTATAGCATTAAGTTCAATGTAATCAAGCCAACCGACAGATGATGCTTCAGTTTTTGTATAGGAAATCTTAATAATGTTACTGGAACCGGATGTAGGAAAATATTCAGAGCTTGACCCTTCATTAGCATAAATGCTAAATGGTACTTTTGAAATGGCATTAACACTCTCTTCAACAACTAAATTTCCATTAGCATATATTTTAAAATAACTTCTATTTTCCGACCTTGCCGCAACTCGATAACGTAAATTAACACTATCATCATTAATTATATTTGGAAAATCGAAAGGAAACTCATAAGTAGTAATGTTTTCAAATTTTTCACCAAACCAATCTTTCCCCGATTTTATCAGATTATATTCTTCGATTTCATGAGCCTTAAAATCTACAAACTCATTTGCTTGATTGGTAATAGGTAAAGAGGATTGCTGTTGTATTGCAATTCGCTTTCCAGCTTCGTTAGCAACCGTAAGAAAATAATAATTCAAATCGGAATAAAGATTTACTTCATGTTCAAATCTCTTGAATTCCTGAATACCGTTATATTCCCATTTGTCGGAAGATTCGGCATAAAATAAAATATAATCACTTTGGTCGAAACTGCTATCATCTTCGCCTACAACTATGATAGAATTTTCCTGCAAATCATTATATCTGAAAACACTATTTTTTTCCGGTAACATACCTCCGCCATTACCATAAATTTTTATGTTTTTCGGATTAATTGAACTTGGATTTATCCCCATGCTTGACAAAACCTCATAAGAAATTTTATACATACCTGTAGATTCAACTCCAAGTTTATACCAATCACCTGTTGCAAGTACTGAGTTATCAGGATATGTTCTTGAGCTTGATTTTAATACCGGGCTGAGATTTTCAACAATTTTGATATTCAATTTAAACGAAACAAGCTTTTCGAATTTTCCGGTTAAAGAATTTTTCCTTATTGGAACAAAAGAAAGCCCTGCATAAGGAATTTTTCGCTCCATTAATAAAGATATTGAAATTTGAATTTCGTTATTAGAAAAATTTTCCTGCTGCAATAATCTCAATTCATCAGCATTTACTTCTTCAAAAATTTTATTTTTCAATGAAACCTTAATTTCATCATTTGCCGAATTCAATAAAAATTTTTCAAAATAAGAGGGCAACACATTTGTTTCAGGCTTGTAAACTGCACCGGAAAAAGATATTCTCTCATAAGAATCCTCAATCGTATAATAGTTATTTTCAATACCTGTCCATTCGATTAATGTTAGATAACTCTTTTCCTGAGAAATTGCAAAAAAAGGCAAAACAGCTAATGAAATATATAAAATTTTAATTTTCCACTTCATGTTTGTATCATTAATATAATAAAACAAATACTTTTAACGTAATTAATTAAGCATGATTTTATAATACCAAATATTGATTAAAAACCGCTTAATAGTAAATTATCCTTTTAACGCTCTGAAAGAGCTAATATTGTTAATATATCATGGAAAGAATGAGAAATTATTATCAATAATGAAATTATTTGTAATATTGTCGGCAAAAAATTTTTTGCAAATTATTGCAGTAATTAACATGAAAAAGAAATTATTGACCTTAATAATAATTTCTATATTTTTTATTATGAGTTCAGCATATTCTCAAGATCCGGGTTTTTCGCAATTTTATGCTAATCCGGTTTATTTGAATCCAGCTTTGGCAGGCTCAAGTGATTGCGGACGCCTATCGCTAAATTATAATAATCAATGGCCCGGCATAAATAATTCTTTTGTTACTTACAGTGTTTCCTATGATCAGTTTGTTGAAAAATTATCAGGAGGTTTAGGGATAATTATGAATTTTGACGTCGCAGGTGACGGGGTTCTAAAGACAAGTAGCATATGCGGAAGCTATTCATACAAGTTTCAGGTTAATGAAAATTTATTCATAAATGCAGCAATGCAGGGAGGATATTATAATAAACAATTAGATTCGGATAAGCTTGTTTTTGGAAGTGATGTTGATCCTTCAGATCCTAATTTTGGAACACAGGAAACGGTTCCGGAAAATTTGAGTTTTGGTTTTGCTGATTTTGCCACAGGAATTTTGCTTGCAATAAATGATAATATTTTTGCCGGTTTTGCTGCCCATCATTTAAGTCAACCAAATATTAGTTTTTATAAATCTGATGATTCAAAATTAGATATTAAATATACTGCACATGCAGGAGCAAGATTTAACTTAAGTCAATCTAATTACAAAAGAAGTAAAGAAGATTATAAGCAAGCTTCGGTTTCACCAAATGTTTTATATCAAAAACAGGGTGATTTTCAACAATTAAATTTAGGAGTTTATTTTAATCTTTTTCCTTTTGTTTTCGGCACATGGTACAGACATGCTTTTGAGAATCCAAATGCCGTAACAGTTTTATTGGGCTTACAATATCAAAAGTTTAATATTGGGTATAGTTATGATTATGCTGTATCAAAGTTGAATAGGGTTTCAGATGGTTCCCATGAAATATCATTTACATGGCACTTTAATTGCAACAAAAAAATTAATAGATACGAAGCAATAAAATGCCCATCATTTTAGTTAATAGGATTAAATATCAAAAAAGTATATTAATAAAAAAAACAAACATGTTTAGATTCAACAAAATCGCTACTTCACTATTTTTAGTGACTTCTGTTGTGTTGTTTACATCATGCGGCGGTGGGAAAAAATCAGGAACCACAGGATGGGAATACAATAATTCAAAAAATGGAGGTTTTGAAGTTACAAAGAACGTTGATCAAAAAACCGGTCCGGGACTTGTGCTTATTGAAGGTGGGACTTTCGTAATGGGAAGTACAATTCAGGACCTACTTTTCGATTGGAATAATGTTCCACGCAGGGTAACCGTACCAACTTTTTATATTGACGAAACGGAAGTTAGCAACCTTGATTATCTTGAATATTTATACTGGTTAAACAGGGTTTTTGGTGGAAATCATCCCGATGTGTATCGCAATGCCTTACCTGATACAAATGTATGGCGAGATGAGTTGGCTTATAACGAGCCTTTAGTTGAATTATATCTACGTCATCCGGCGTATCACGATTATCCGGTTGTTGGAGTTTCATGGGTTCAGGCAAATGATTATTGTTCATGGCGTACCGATAGGGTTAACGAAATACTTTTGATCGAACATGGTATTCTTGAAATGGATCCCGATCAAAAAGATGAAAATAATTTTAATACCGATGCTTATTTATCCGGTCAATATGAAGGGCTTGTAAATAAACCCTTAGCAGATCTTGATCCATCAGGTACAGGTGAAAGAAGAGCAAAGATGGAAGATGGAATTATGCTTCCGAAATATCGACTGCCAACTGAAGCCGAATGGGAATATGCTGCTTTAGGCTTGATTGGAAATACACTTTATGAACGTATTGTTGAACGCAAAACTTATCCGTGGAGCGGAACTTATACCCGATCCGATGAGAAAAAATACTTTGGACAGTTTATGGCTAATTTCAAAAGAGGTCGAGGAGATTATATGGGTGTTGCAAGTTCATTAAACGATGGCGCAGATATTCCAGCTCCTGTCGGTTCCTATTGGCCAAACGATTATGGCTTGTATAATATGGCCGGTAATGTTAGTGAGTGGGTGCTTGATGTTTATCGACCTATGTCAACTCAGGATATGAGCGATTATAGTCCTTTCCGAGGAAATGTTTTTAAAAATAAAGCCCTCGATTTTGAAGGTAACCTTATGGAAAAAGATAGCTTGGGCCATATTAGATATGTTGAGGTAAGTGCTGAAGAAAATGCTGACAGAAGAAATTATCGAAAAGCAGATAATATAAGTTATCGCGATGGTGACCATTCAACAGTAATCAATAGCGAAGAATGGCCCTTAGAAAATACTGAAAAAAACACCACGAATTTGATGTATGAATATGAAGAAACAACTTTGATAAATGATGAAGCAAGAGTTTATAAAGGAGGTTCATGGAAAGATAGAGCATATTATTTAAGTCCCGGAGCAAGAAGGTTTCTTGACCAAAATCATGCTACCGATTATATTGGCTTCCGTTGTGCAATGAGTAGGGTTGGTTCGCCAATTCCTATGAAAAAATCGAAATAGATAATACTTTAAAAATATTGAAAAACCCTGGTTATAATTAAATATCCGGGGTTTTTTCTTGTATTTTTGTTTTTTAAGGATGATGTAAAATTTTTACTAAATTTGAATAAAAAAATGTTCACTTCAGTCGAAAATCTTTATAAAGTATTTTGTAAATATCCTGTAATTTGCACGGATTCAAGAAAAATAAAACCTAACTCCATTTTTTTTGCATTAAAAGGAGAGAATTTTAATGGAAACAAATATGCTGAACCTGCATTGCAAAAAGGAGCAAAATACGCTGTAATAGATGAAGAAAAATATAAAAGTAACGATAGGTTTATCTTAGTCGAAAATGTTCAGGAAACCCTTCAGCAATTAGCCGGCTATCATCGAAAAATGCTAAATCTTCCCGTAATAGGAATTACAGGAACAAATGGAAAAACAACAACAAAAGAATTGATAGCTGCTGTTTTGAAGCAGAAATACAAAGTTTTAGCAACCACAGGTAACTTCAACAATCACATTGGTGTTCCATTAACCATTCTTGGAATTTCGAAAGAAACAGAAATTGCAATTATTGAAATGGGAGCCAATCATATAGGTGAAATTTCAGCTTTATGTAATATTTCATGCCCCGGTTTTGGACTAATCACAAACATCGGAAAAGCTCATCTTGAGGGTTTTGGAAGTATCGAAGGAATTATTAAATCAAAAGCCGAGTTATATAAATATATATCAAATAATGAAGGTTTTATATTTGTAAATGACGATAATAATACTCTGAAACAACTTGCTAAATATTTGCAAACAATCAATTATGGAACAAATGAAAACTCAGATTGTAGGGCAAAACTCGTTTCTTCTAATCCTTTTGTTGAAATCCTTTGGAACAGTGACTTTGGAGATGTTTCAATAAAATCAAATCTTGTTGGGAAATACAACTTTGAAAATATTCTTGCGGCAGTCTGTGTGGGTGATTATTTTAATGTTAAGATTGAAAATATTGCTAAAGCTATCGAAGAATATATCCCCCAAAACAATCGTTCACAATTTATTACTACAAAAAAGAATAAGATTTTCCTCGATGCTTATAATGCAAATCCTTCAAGTATGGAAGCCGCAATCAGAAATTTCGCCGAATTAGATTATGAAAACAAAGTATTAATTATTGGAGATATGCTTGAACTCGGAAGTGAAAGCTTAACGGAACATAGAAGTATTTTAAAGCTTGTTCAGGAATTGGGTTTTAATAATAATGTCTTTTTAATCGGGAATGAATTTTGCGAAGCAAACAAAAATATAAAGCACAAATTTTTTCTTAAAACTGAGGATGCAATGCAATGGTTTAAAGCCAATCGCTTTGAGAATGCGACAATTTTCATTAAAGGTTCGAGAGGAATAAAACTTGAACCATTGATTGAAGTTTTATAATGTTACGAATAAAAGCTAAACCATACAATAATTCATTAAAGAAATATAATAAATGGATATATATAATGTAATAGGAATTATGTCAGGCACTTCGCTTGATGGCGTTGATATCGCATTTTGTATTTTTCAAAAAAAACTTAACATATGGAATTTTGAAATTGTTAAAGCCCAAACTTTCGATTATAATAAAACATGGAAAGAAAAATTAAATTCACTCCATCGTAGCAATGCACTCAGTTTTGTTAAAACTCACGCTGAATATGGAGATTATCTTGGTGAACTCGTAAATGGTTTTCTCGAAAAGAATACTTTAAACCCTGATTTTATTGCTTCTCACGGGCATACGATTTTTCATCAACCGCAAGAAAAGCTAACATTTCAGATTGGTGATGGTGCGGCAATAGCAGCCAAAACAAAATTTACGGTAGTTTCCGATTTCAGAAACCTTGATGTGAAATTAGGTGGACAGGGAGCACCATTGGTTCCAATTGGCGATAAGCTGCTTTTTCCTCAATACGATTATTGTTTAAATCTTGGTGGTTTCGCAAATATTTCATTCGATAATGAAGCTAACCAAAGAATTGCTTTTGATATTTGTCCTGTAAACATTGTCCTAAATAAAATTGCCGCTGAATTTGATTTTGCTTTCGATGACAAAGGTAAAATTGCCAAAAGTGGATATTTAAATCCGCAGCTTTTATTAGAATTAGATGCCCTTGATTATTATAATCAAAAAAATCCAAAATCTCTTGGTAAAGAATGGGTAATCGAATATTTTGAACCCATTCTAAAAAAAATCAACCTTTCTGCTTCAGATAAATTACGTACGGTTTGCGAACATATTGCTAAGCAAATATCTAAAGCAATTACACATAATAACAGTAAGAGCTTGTTAATCAGTGGAGGTGGAGCTTATAATGATTTTTTGATAAATAGAATCAAAGCTCATACTAATCAAAAAATTCACATTCCCGAAAATAAAATTATTGATTTCAAAGAAGCTATGATCTTTGCTTTTCTCGGGGTGTTAAAAATGCGTGGAGAAATTAATTGCTTAAAGTCGGTAACGGGAGCAAGTAAAGATAGTTCAGGAGGAGTAATTTTTAATTTAAGTTAGTCAACAGAGCAAAATTTTTACAATTCAAAGTTCTTCATATCCAAACTATTTCCCATTCTTTGACAACATTTAAGTTGGCAATTATTAATGTTAATTATGACCATATTATTTCACTCATGTCAATATTTTTATTCGTGATCTAACATTTTTTTTGGTAGAGTAAAATGGAAAACGCTACCTTCTCCAACTTCACTTTCTGCCCATATTTTCCCTTTGTGTTTTTCTATAAATTCTTTACAGAGGATTAAGCCCAAACCTGTTCCTTTCTCATTATCAGTTCCTGATGTGCTAATGGTATGTTCAATCAAGAAAAGCTTTTCAAGGTTCTCTTTGTTGATTCCAATGCCGGTATCTGAAATAGATATTTGTGTAACATCTTTATGATCAGTTGAGCTTACGGTAATTGATCCATTATCCTTAGTATATTTAATGGCATTCGATACCAGATTCCTAATCACTGTTTTTAACATGTTTTTGTCAGCAAATACTTTTAAATCATGAGGAATAGTTGTGGTTAATTTAATTTTCTTTTTGCCGGCAGAGTATTTTAATAGACTAATTATTTCGCCTACTAAATTTGCCAAATTGAAAGAATCCGGATTAAATTCTATTTTTCCTGTCTGTGAACGTGACCATTCTAAAAGATTTATCAATAAATTAAAAGTTTGATTTGAAGTTTGATGAATTATATGGGTGTATTCCTCAATATTCTCAAAATCTTTATTTTGAACTTCATTGATTAATAATTCACTAAACCCTATCAGCGAGTTGAATGGCCCTTTTAAGTCATGTGCTAAAATTGAGAAAAATTTATCTTTTGAATGATTAATTGTTTGAAGTTCCGTGGAATAACTTTCTATTTTTTCCTTTTGTTCAATTGTAGTTCTATATTTTCGGGCATTTGCAATTGAAAGCCCAAAAATTTGGCTTATTAAAACTCCGGTTTTTTTATATTGATTTATAAAGTTAGGAAATTGAATACCACAAATTTTAAAGATTCCTAATAATTTATTTGAATGCTTAATTTCTATCTCGAAGCCATCATCTTTTTTAAGTTGATTATTAAAAATGCCTTTGAATTCAAATTCTTCCTCAGTATTGTTAATAATCCTTTTAAATTTCAGATTTGAAGGGGCAAATAAAATATTTAATAATTCAAAACCAACTTGAATGATCTCTTTTTCATCAGTAAGATTAACAAGTGTTTCTAATTGATTAAAAATTACTGAATAATTTGCGCTTTGTTCAGATATAGCTGATATTTTTTCATTTGACGATCTTCGTTCTATCTCGCTTCTCCAACTAAAAACCATCGAATCAATATACAATTTACAATGAGATAAACCGACCGGAAGTATTTCATAAGATAATCCCATATACTCAGAGAGTTTTATTAAATTTGGCATATAATCGCCGGGGATTTTTGTATCCAGAAGAAGAATTCCTTTAAGTGATTCCTGAAAAAACGTCTTGGCAGTGTCCTTGTCAAATCCCCAACTTTGGATGCTCTTCTTATAAGTTCTTAGCCAACCGTTTGTTACAATATAATATCCCTTAGATATATAATGTAAAACGATTTCCCGATTAATAATTAGTTCAAAACATTGTTCTAAATAAAATACATTTATATTTTTGTTTCTAAAATCATTTTTATTTTTAGAATAACAATTACTAACTATAACAAATATGTCTGATTTTGGGAATTTAAAATCCGAAATCATTGCTGATATTTTATCGGGATTAATGGAATTTTCAGTACAATTTGCCTGAAAACCCAATAGCTTAACATCCGGATAATCTCCATTTTTAATTATATGCGAAACTTCAGGCATTAAAAAGCTACAAAAAGATATGATAAGTTCTTTATTGTTTGACATTTTAATCTTCTATTATTGGATAAGTTCCATATTTTCTAACAGCATTTACAATTGCATGTAAAGTATCATCTTTTACCTGAAATGGAATTTCACCGTGATTGTCGGATAGAATAAAACCACCGCCCGGAGCTGCTTTTCTAATTGTATCTCTAACAATATTTGAAGTTTCTGCTGCTGTCCATCGTCTCATTTCTATTCCATTTAGGTTGCCTAAAACAGTAATTTTATTTTTAAAAGCTTGTTTCAGGTCTGCAATATCCTCCTGAGTGCTTACACCAACAACTGCTGTTCCTGTATTGGGTAACAAATCTGCAATTGGGAGGCAGTTGCCTGAGGCAAAATGGGTTGCTGTTGGTCCATTAATTTTTGAAATAGTGCGTTTTGCAATTTGATAACCTGTTTCAAAATAAAGTTCTTTCGGAATCAAAGTTGGTGAGGAAACCGGATCGAAATAACAAATGGCTGTTGCTCCTGCCTTCAATTGAGCATTTGACCATTCCACACAAAAGCCTTCGTTGACACTTATCAAATGATTAAATAACTCCTTGTGAAAGTGCATAATATCAAAATATTTTTCGAACCCAAGTTGCATTACCGGCAAAGAAAAAGGTGATACGGCGACTCCAATAATAGGAATATTTCCTTGTGATTTTTCTTTAAGCAATTCAATTGATTTTAAAACTTTATGCAATACTTTTGCATCATTAATTCGAGGTGCTTCGACATTTACAATATCATTGATATTTCTAATAAAGGGCATTCCGGAATTAGGAGGTCCGTCTTCCGAAAAAATTACATCTGCTCCAAAGGCTTCTACCTCAATAGGTGCATAAAAAAATGGATTGAAACAATCGTTGCTATATTTTTTTTGTAATCTAATTTGACCTTCAACAACATTCTCTGCTTTTGAAAAATAATCCTTGATGCTCATTCCCAATTCTTTCGCTCCATGCATGCTAAGCAATAGAAAAAGAGGAACTCTATCGGGCTCTTTATGCGAGAGGGTTGTTAGGACTCTTTCCATAGGTGTCATCTCTTTTATTTTCATATTTTTTCCTCCAAAAGCTTGTTTACAATTTCTAAGGCTTCAGCCGAATCTTTACCATAATAATCAGCATCAATTTCTCTCCATAATTCTTCGTCAAACCTGAAAGGGGCGCCACCCACAATAATTTTCACATTAATATTGGCAATTTGCTTTTTTAATTCTTTAATACGAAGTGCAGATGGCAACATTAAAACAGAAATAAGTAAAATTTTGATCTTTTCTTCTTTCACAATTTTAATAATTTTATCAATAGTTAAACCTCCGCCTAAATCCATTAATTCAATTCCACTGGCACGTAAAGTTGAGTAAATAATTCTTTTTCCTAACAAATGATAATCTTCAAATACTGCAATAGCTGTTTTTGGTTGATCCCTTCGAGTTGAACTTTGAGGTGGCAATATTTTATCAATAATTTTTTCACAAATTATACTACTTGTATATACTTGTGAGAGAGCAATGTCTCCATTTTCCCATGAATCCCCAATCCTCTTCAATGTATTGGATATCAAATTCCCCGCAGTTTCTATTGGAGTTTCGGTTTTTACTGCATCTAAAACAATATTTTCAGCCGTGTCTTGATCCAAACTAAGTAAAGCACGCTCCAAGTAATTACTAATTATTCTTGTATTATCCATATTGTTATTATTTCTACTTAATCTTCATTAAAAAGCTGACTTCAAAGATAAGGATTTTTTTGTTTTATTAAAGTTCGAAAAAGTAAACAATATTTTAATATACCGAATAAAATCTATGAGTCAGGTATAAAAAGACTTGAAAATGGTTCAAGCAAGGCATACAGACGAATAGCAAAATATGCAAAGTGCAGATTATGAATATATATAAATTGCGGTCCTTGTTCTAAAACTTTCCAGTCTTAGCGTGAAATGAGTTTTTAGACCGGACTTATTTATATTTATGAATATTTTATAAACTATTGTATTGTAAGTTTTTTAGTTAAAATTTCCTTTTCAGTTTTAATAATAATAAAATAAATTCCTGCATTATATTCAGAGGTTTTAATATTGACATTATTATTGTTTACAAAGTCTTCATATATATTTTGCCCAAAGAAGTTAATAATTCTAATTGATTCTATTTTGTTGTCTGAAATAATATTAATTTCTTCAGTAGCAGGGTTTGGATAAATTTTTAATTCGCCAATTATATTTTTATTTCCAATTGAGATAGCTTTAGTTATTTTTAAAATACTGTAAATACCGTCCTCACTTGGGAAACTTGGTTTTGCATATGCTTCCGGAAATTCGTTAAGAAAGCTAAAGTGGACAGGAATTTCAGTTTGTGTTTTGGAATCCCAGACTCTAAGCGAAATCAAATTATTGGTTTCATAACCTTTTTCGTTAGTAAGTGTACTAAAAACGGGGATAGAGTTTTCGAGGGCATTTTCCGAAATTATCACACTTGCTCCCACCATTTTATCACCATCGAAAACCGCAACCTCATCATCTATTTCCAAACCTTTTATATAAATTGAATAAACAGGGTCGGCTGCATTTCCACCTTGGAATATAAAATGCTTTAATGGATTTTTAGGAGTAGATTTCGAAGAAATATTTTTAGAAATATTATAAACCAACTCATCATCGGCAAACATTTTTACCAAATAACCTTCGCCGGGAAATAAATCACCGAGGCCATTTACCCAGTTGGGACCAATTTTTCTTAGAGTTTCCCCGCTTGAGTTCCTAATGAAATTTAAATTATTGTTCAGAATATTTGCAAAAGCATCGAGAGCATTCAATTGTATTTCGGGGAGATAACTAATAAATTGGTATCCGGATGATAATCCTATCGGGCTTTGAGCCGATATTTTCACTCCCTCGAAAAGTAATTCATCTCCGGTGTTCATTTTAAATAAATATCCTTCAGTAGTTATCCAATCACCAATGCCGTTAATCCAGTTCGGACCAATTTTTCTTAAAGTTTCGCCATTCGAATTGCGGACGAAATCAAGCTTTTCGGTCAGAATATTTTGCAAAACAATAAGCATATCTGGTTCTTCAACTTCAATCCTGCTTGAAACAAATTGATAGCCCTGATTTAATTCTATTGTTTGAGTTGAATTTCCGGAATTTATAAGCTCAAAAAACTCAAGATATTTTTCCATCAATTCGTGTTTTGTTGATTCATTATCATCAAGGCCGACAAATTCAAATGACACTCCGATTGTTTTATAGGTTTCGGCATCGTAAGCTACCCCACAACCGTAATTCGGCGATTGGTTTTCGAGAATTAATATTGCCGGAGGATTTGCAGTAATTTGATCGATATAACTATTCTCACCTGAATAATTGAAACTTAAATCCTCAGTGAATGAACCCAAAACACCATTAATCGTTCCGAGATTACCGGAACCGTCATTTAATGGAATAATATTAAACATAGGATGCACATCTGTTTGACTATCATAAAACCATGTATCTCCCCCTTCCATATATAAATTCCCGCCATTATTCAAATAATTGGCCAATTCTTCACCCTGACTGCTACTTAAAACATTGTTATTATTATAAACACCAAGGCAAACAAAAATTGCCGAATATGTTTCTATGCCGATTTCGGGGAAGGTAGTGAAATAGGCTGCATCCAAACCAAATGCAGCCAGGCTTTCAACAATTGAACCCCCTGAACTTGTATTCATATCCAAATCAATAACCAAAAAATCTTTCTGGCCAATATAAATATGAAAATCTTTTTGAGTTGAATATCCTGTCTGATCGCAAGCATTAAAAGAAAAATCAACACAATATCCTAATGGAGTTTCAGGATCAACTGAAATATTATATGATTGCATTCCTGAGCTTTCTGCTGCAATAACCCCATAGTTAATGCTTGGATTATTGATTGAAATGTTTGAATCTTCACAAACTAATTCACCAATAACTTCAGTTGAGTTTGATGTACCTGTGTTTTTTATTGTGATCAGAAAATCTGCTGTTTCCCCCGGTTCTAAATGTGAATTATTGTTTCCTCCGGGAGGTGGATCGGAAATTTCAAAGCCATCATATTCTAAAACAGGAGCATGGCATTCTATGGTGAAATAGCTTAACCATGTTGTATTTGATCCAGATGCTTTTAATGTTAAGTTTACAATATGTTTGTCAAGAATAATATCTGCTACATCGAATGAAAAAGCGTCAATAAGGTTTATTGTTTGGTTTCCTTCGATATTACCAACTAATTCATAATTATCGGTAATCGAAATATAATCATCATCAGTTAAAACCTCAATTTCTACATTTTCTGCAATTTCATTTCCAATATTTTTTATATCAATGTTTAAAAATATTTCTTCACCATAATCGACCAAAGTATTATTATTACCCGATGAATCGTTAATTTCATGTGATTTATAAGCAACAAAAGGTTCATCTGATTGAATAACAGGTAGTTTTTCTTCGTATCTGAAGCAATTTTGTTTAGTAATTACCAAATCAACTATTGAGGAGGTGTCTTGAGGAATTATCATTATATCTGTTGGTTGTCCAGTTCCATCGCCTGTACCAATTATTTCTCCATCAACCGATAGTGCAATAAATGAACCTTCATCAGCAGTAATTGTAAAACAATTTAATTCACAAATAATTGCTCCTTCGTGAGTAGCTGTAATTTGTTGAGGCATTTCGGTATATAGTACAGAAAAGGCACCTCCATGATGATGAAATAAATAATAAGTAATTTCTTTTTCATAAGTATTATAAGGCCAGCTTGACGATTCAAGAAAATACTTCCCGTAAGTACTTGCAAATGCAGGAAAGGCATTTCTCGGTTCAGATTGTGTATTATAATCGGGCATAAATTCGGGCCACAAGTAATCATAAATCCCCCATTGATAGGTTTCATTCACAAGTTTATATGCAAGGGCAGTTGAAGCAGTAATGCCTAATGCACCGTGTTCCATGCGGTGAAATGCTTCGGCAAAACATTGTGGTTCGAAATCGAACTTTCCAGTTGAGCATCCCAATGAAAAGACATAAGTTGGAAATTCATTGCTCAAAGAACTCATATTATTTAATGAGTAACTTGGACAGCCCCAACTTTCAATATTTCCATGATCATCATATTGAGTTATAAAAGCGCCGCTATTAATCGCATTAGTAATATCAGTTGAAATTCCCCCCGTCCATGTCAAGCCTGAAGGATCTGTCGGTATATATCCCAATCCGTTAGGGCCAAAATAATTTACCAAAACATCAGTACCCGGAACAGTTGCCCAATATCCGCCATTTGGATTTCCGCTATGAACCTGATTAATTCTTACAACATCTTTCCCTAATTCATTATGCAAAAAACCAACTATTGCTTCAGTGCAAATCTGGAACCAACTATAATCTTCCCATCCTGAAATAGCAATCGGATTATTGTAGAAGTCAGGATTTTCAGGCGGATTTCTTTCATAATCCAAAAATTTGTTTATCATAATTGATAATTCACTTTCATTTCTTGCTGTTATTCGGGCGATAGTGATATCGGGAAGTGCATCGCCATCAACATCTGCGTAAAGATTGTCGGCAAGACAATCCTCTGAATCAGGATGTTCAACTAAGGGGGCAACAATTGTATTTCCTGAAATTCCATGATCCCCGAGTAATAATACAGCAACCGGAGGTATATCCCAATCATAATAAGCATTATCAATATATGTTTCAATTGCGTTGACCGTATTCCCTCCTAATTCAGAAATAGTAACTACCTTAGTTTGGATTCCTTGCAAACTGCGAAAAGTTTTAATTGTGTCAGCCCAATTTGTAAAACGCTCATCATCGGGGCAAATAATTAAATATTCGCAGCCTGTTTCATCTGTTTTTCTTTTATTAAAATCAATATTCGGAAGTGATTCAGAATTAATTATCATGTCTTTTAATATCGGGTCCCACCATTTACTTCGGAGACGATCATTACCAAATTTCCCATTTCCATCAATAAAATGAATTTTAATTTTTAATTCTTTTATTACTTTCAATTCTTTGCTAACAGGATTATATTGAAAAGGGCTTATTCCGAGTTTCACAATATCCACACCTCTGATTTTTGAAACCTCCGATATTTTAATGATTTTCAACGGATAATAAGCATTTTTTGAGTAAATATTTTTGTTTTTAATAAATTCCAAGGGTGCTTCATCTGTTTGAAAAGGTATTTTCGGTGCAGGGGCGATTTCAATATTATTAAAGAATTCCTCTGTTATTTCAATAATTTCAAGTTGAACATTCGCTGATTGAGGAATTGCTATAAAACTACTGCTACAAGGTATATTGGGAGCACCTTCATCGTTAGGTAAAGACACACCTGAAAGAATTATATTTTGCATGCTTTCGCCATTAACAATAATGTTTTCGAGAGAAAATTCACTTAAGGAATAAGTAAGTTCAACGCCGGCATTACTGAATTTTGTTAACTGTAATACGTTTTTGTTTGTTTTATTATCAAATTCAAAATTTTCGGAAAAAACACTGTAATTAATTAATAATAAAAGAAATGAAAATGTATAGATTGATTTCATAATATAATAGGTTTTGTTTAATAAATTTATTTCATGTTTCTATAGACAAAAATAATAAGAATTTCTAGTCATCAGCTTATCATATGATTATAAATTATTATAACAGCATAAGATTATCTTATAGATAAAATATTCTATTATATCAGACCAAGTTTATTATGAATTGGTTGTATGGTTTTGATTAATATTTAAAAAAAATTAAGCTTTTAGGCTGTCTAATTTGTATTTTTGTTTTCGATTTTGGTTCATATAAAAAATAAAAATTATTAAGTTTGTTAATATTTGATTAATAAATATTAGTTCCTTTTAAAAAATAAATGAAAGACTCTTATAAAGCCCGAAAATATGTAATAATTTCAATTATTATGCTTATGGGATTTATATTTGTTGTTCGTTTATTTTTTCTTCAAATAGTTGATAACGAATATAAACTATCAGCCGAAAATAATGTTTTAAGGTATGTTGTGCAATATCCGGCTCGCGGTTTAATTTACGATAGAAGCGATAATTTGCTTGTTTATAATGAAGCAGCTTATGATTTGCTTATTGTTCCAAAACAATTAAAGGATTTTGATACGACCGAATTATGCCAACTTTTAGATATTGAAAAACACGAATTAATTGAGAATATTTTAAAAGCACGCAAATATTCCTATTATAAGCCTTCGATTTTTCTTGAGCAAATTACAAGTGAAAACTATGGACGGCTACAAGAAAAACTATATAAATTTAATGGATTTTATGTTCAAAAACGAACTTTGAGAAAATACCCATATAAAAATGCTGCCCATATTCTTGGATATGTGGGAGAAGTAAATCAAAATGAAATTAAAAAGGACAAATATTATAAACAAGGTGATTACATCGGGAAAAGCGGAATAGAAAAATCTTATGAAAAAGAATTACGAGGCAAAAAAGGATTAAAAATTCGTTTGGTTGATGTTTTTAACCGCATAAAAGGAAGTTATAAAGACGGGCGATTTGATACTTTAGCGGAAGCAGGCAAAAATCTACAAATTTCATTAGACATAGAACTTCAGCAATATGGTGAAATGCTGATGAAAAACAAAAAAGGAAGCATAGTTGCAATTGAACCGGCAAGCGGCGAAATCCTTGCTTTGGTAAGT
The DNA here is from genome assembly GCA_016342645.1 of Bacteroidales bacterium. GTDB lineage: Bacteria > Bacteroidota > Bacteroidia > Bacteroidales > JAEINX01 > JAEINX01. The sequence continues at coordinate 41,962 of JAEINX010000014.1, forward strand.
ACACCTTCTTATGATCCGAATTTATTAATAGGCAGGGTAAGGTCTGAAAATTACAAGAAATTAAGTAAAGACTCCTTACAACCTCTTTTTAATCGTGCAACAATGGCACAATATCCTCCCGGTTCTACTTTTAAACTAATAAATGCTTTAATTGGCTTAGAAGAAAATGTTTTGACGAGAAACACAAAATATTCATGCAACGGATTAAATACCAAACCTATAGGTTGCAGTCATGATCATTTTTCGCCATTAAAATTAATTTCGGCAATCGAATTATCGTGTAATCCTTATTTTTGGAATGTTTTCAAATCAATAATCGAGAATCCAAAATATTCTAATACAAAGGAAGCCTACGATAATTGGAGAAAATATGTAAAAAGTTTCAATATTGGAGAAAAATTTAATACCGATATTTCAAACCAAACTAAAGGATTTATTCCATTAGATACATATTATAATAAATATTATGGCAAAAATCACTGGAAAGCATTAACTATTAGGTCGCTTGCAATAGGCCAGGGCGAAATTCTGTTAAGTCCGCTTCAATTGGCAAACACTGCTGCAATAATAGCGAATAGTGGATTTTATTACCCGCCTCATTTTTTTAAAACTATTGATGATGAAAATGAATTGAAACCGGAATTTGTAAAAAAAGTAAATACTATTTTTAAAAAAAAACATTTTAAAACCATTATTGAAGGGATGTTTCAGGTTTATGAAGGTGAGCATGGAACTGCTCGTTGGTTTAAAAACGATAGTATTCAAATTTGTGGAAAAACAGGAACCTCACAAAACCCTCACGGTGAAAACCACTCAATTTTTATAGCTTTTGCACCAAAGGATAATCCCCGGATAGCTATTTCTGTTGTTGTTGAAAATTCAGGAAGTGGAGCAAAATGGGCAGCACCGATTGCTACGCTTATGATCGAAAAATATCTTTTTGGTGAAGTAAAACCAAACTGGTTTGAAGAAAATATTATTAATACAAACTTATTGGGAAATTGAGAAAAAGAAAAGGAATATTCATTAATATCGACCGGCTGTCAGTGCTTTTATACTTTACGTTGGTTTTCATCGGATGGATAAATATTTATGCTGCTGTTTTTAACGAAGAGCATCAAAATATCTTTGATTTTTCTCAAAACTATGGCAAACAATTAATCTGGATTATAAGTTCAGTAATTTTGGCTTTGATAATTTTAATGATAGACATCAAATTTTTTTCTTCTTTTTCATATATAATTTATTTGCTTAGCATGTTTTCGCTCGTTGTGGTTTTGATGTTGGGTAAAGAAATTGCAGGATCAAAATCGTGGTTTCAAATAGGAAGTTTTGCACTCCAACCAGCCGAATTTGCAAAATTTGCCACCTGCCTGGCAATTGCAAAATACCTAAGTGTAATTGATAGAAAAATGCAAACTTTGAAAACAAAAGTTTTTGCTTTTTTGATTTTATTACTACCGGCCGGATTAATTCTACTGCAAAACGATACAGGTTCGGCTTTGGTTTATTTTTCATTTATTTTAGTTCTTTATCGTGAAGGTTTATCAGGTTCATTTTTAATATTTGGAGGAATTATTGCGGTTTTATTTTTATTAACACTTTGGTTAGGAATTTTATATGCAATAGGAATAGTACTGGCTATTTGTTTATTCTTATTACTTTTAATAAAAAGAAAACGAAATAATATTTTCACATTAATTGTAGTGTTTTTAATTGCAGGAGGTTTTATATTAAGTGTTGATTATACTTTTGAAAATATTCTTGAAAAACATCAGAAAACTCGAATCAATGTATTGATTGGGAAAGAAACCGATATTAGAGGAGCAGGATATAATGTTCATCAATCTAAAATTGCAATAGGCTCGGGAGGATTAACAGGCAAAGGTTTTTTAAAAGGAACACAAACAAAATATAACTTTGTACCCGAACAAAGTACCGACTTTATTTTTTGTACGATAGGTGAAGAATGGGGTTTTGCCGGCAGTTCGCTCGTTGTGGCTTTATTTTCAGCCTTGCTTATCAGGTTGATTATTATGGCCGAACGCCAAAAATCGAAATTTAGTCGAATTTATGGTTATGGTGTATGCTCAATTTTGTTTTTCCACTTTATAATTAATATTGGTATGACAATAGGAATAGCACCGGTTATTGGCATTCCTCTTCCTTTTATAAGTTATGGAGGTTCTTCATTATGGGCTTTTACCATACTTCTATTTATTTTTATCAGACAGGATGCAAGCAGAGGTGAATTGCTCTAAAAAATATGAAATTTGAGTTTTGAGTTTTTTTTATTCTATTAGGCAATTCGCTTATCTCCTTTTCCAAAAAGGAAGGGCAAGGGCGCGAATAAAAAAATAAAAAAAATAATTCAAAAATATATTTTCTAACTAATTTTTATTATATTTGTACTTTCATTCCGATAAGGATGAAAATATTACGAGGGTTTTTATGACTCTATATTAATATATAGAGCTCAAATATATAAAAAAAATAGAGAAAAATATTTCATAAAAGCGGAAGCCGAAAAGCTTTAATAGAGTAAGCAAAACTCAAAATTATTCATTATGAAAAAGATATTTCTTTTAACAGTGCTTTTAAGCTTTGGGTTGTTATCCATCGCTCAAACAAAATTTCAAGTTAAAAACAATCTTAGAGAAGCTAAATCAATAGATTTTCAAGCTTCTGAAAAGGTTTTGGGGCAATCATCGGAAATGCCTTATTTAAAACCTGCAACTAATTCTAATATTGGGTCAGATGCAATTGATGTAATTGACATAGGTAATTCTGCCAATGCTTACGGTTTATATAATGGTGGACATACTTACGTGTGGGTTGAAAATGATATCAATAGTATTTCTTTTACTCATAGGATGCAAAATCCGCCTAATGGGCCGGGCTCAGGCTATGTTGCTTATGATTTCTCAATAGATGGAGGTGAAACATGGTTAGTAAATAATCAGGTTTATTCACCGCCAACAACTGAACTTCATGCACGCTTTCCTCAGGGATTAATTTATAATCCTGAAGAAAACACAGATCCATCGCAAGCATATTTTACATACTTTATTCCTATTCTGGAAGATAATTTGCAATTGGGCATATATGCCTGGGGAGTTAACGGCTTAACAACAATACCGCCGGAGCCAACTCAAAATCATCAATATTCAAACCCCTCTCAAGGATTTTATCAAAATGTTCCTGAAGCATTTCATATAGTTCCCAACGGAAATACTTTCGTTGTAGAGCCTGCTCTTCTTGATGGTTATTTCCTTAATTACACAGGAAATTTACTTTTTACAAGTGGTGTATTTAATACAGTAATTAACGATTATGAATATACTCAGTTCTTATTACCTGCACCCATAACTAACTCTCCTCAATATTGTAATATCCCTGCATGTAGAATTGCCTTTTCTCCAGACGGACAAATAGGATATGTTGCAATGTTGGCTAATAATGATGGAAACACAGCGGAATCTTATGGATGTTATTACCCGATTTTATATAAATCAACCGATGGTGGTGAAACTTGGGATGAAGAAGCAATTAATGTACAATTAGGAGGCCCGGAAGGCTTGGATGCGGTTCTTAATTACATGAGTGATGAAAACCTTGCTCAAATCTTTGAACCACCCATTCCGCCACGAGACGAAATTCCTTATTCTACTGCTTTCGACCTCGACCTTGTTGTTGATGCAATTGGTAATCCTCATATTTTAACTACCGTTGGTGTCGGTAGTCAGGAGTGGTCAATTTATACTTCTGCTCAAGGCGAAGCCTGTAATGGCTGGATTTCAATGCTTCATATTTATAAAACAGATTACGGTGCATGGACAGCCGACACTCTGGCAACACCTAACACTTTTAGTGGAGTGTTTGGTGGCTACACCGGAATTAGTGAAGACAATCGGCCTCAAATTTCAATTACACCTGCCGGGAATAAAATTTTCTTCTCATGGATTGACTCAGATCAACCAGATATTATTGATAACATTTATCCAGATATTTTTTGTGTTGGTTATGACATTGATAACGATGTTTATACCCAGGATAACGGTAATTACAAACTTTGGAATGTAACAACTTTGACACCTGCCTGGATGGAATCATATATGGCAACACAATCATATTATGTTTTCGACGATGATTATAGTTGGGAAATTCCTTTTGTTTATCAGGATATGGATATAAATGATCCTTCCGCTCCAGTACAATATAAATACATTAAAGATTTTGTTATTTTTTCAGAGGCTTTTTATGATTACTTTAAAGCAGATTTCACAGCCAATCAAACAACAATTACAGCAGGATCATCAATACAGTTTTATGATCAATCAATTGGTGACCCTTTAAATTGGAAATGGGATTTTAATAATGACGGAATAATTGACAGATACATACCAAATCCGAACTGGACTTATGATGAGCCGGGGATTTATTCGGTATCACTAACTATAACTGATGGAATAGAAGAAGATACTAAATTAAAAGAAAGATATATTGAAGTTCTTGAACTACAGTCTCCGGTTTTAATTAGTGCCACTCCCGGAATTGAAGAGATTAGCCTTGAATGGGAGCCAATCTCCAACAAATCAAATAAGGAAAACAAAACAGGTCATTTTATTTTTAACGGTGGAAACCCTGCGAGTGATAAATGGGCAATTTATGTGGGAGGTGCAATTTTTGACGGAACAGATATGGAAGCCGGAGATGAGATAGGTGTTTTTGATGGTGATATTCTTGTAGGAGCATTTACTTTAGATCAGGTATGTACGCCGGAAAATCAATTATATAATGATATATTTGCATATAGCATGCTACGAAATGGCGACCCCGGATACACCGCAGGAGGCAGCTTTACAATAATTGCCTGGGACGAAAGCGAACAAATAGAATCAATATCATTTGAATATATTTTCAGCGATCCTTATGGAGATGCATGGACAGGAGATGTTTTTCCTTATGGCGACGGGCAATATTCAATGGCAGAATTTTCATTCTCTGGTATTTATGTGCCAGCATTTAATATTTACTATGAAGACGGAACTCTTGTTGCAGGCGAAGTTGAAGGAACAACCTATACGGATTTGGATTTAATATCCGGACAAGAATATTGCTATTATGTTAAGCAAATCATGGTTAATGGTGCAGAATCCAATCCTTCAAATATTTTATGCGCAACGCCATTGTTAGATGATGCACCTGTCTTGGTAAGTGCTACACCCGGCATTGAAGAAATCAGCCTTGAATGGGAAGCAGTACCCGAAAAAGATAAAACATCTCCTAAAGATTTTGAAAATGATGGAGAACATTGGAACGTGTTTGGCGATCCAAGTGCATGGACCTGGATTATTTATATTGGAATTGCTGAATTTAATATCGATGGCTATGACCTTGAAGCAGGAGATGAAATCGCTATTTTCGATGGTGATATTCTTGTGGGAGCTTACACATTGGATCAGGTTTGCATACCTGATAATATGTTTGATAATGAGTTAATTGTATATAGAGAACTATCTAATGGCCCTGGGTTTACTCCCGGAAACCCTTTCACTTTCAAAGCATGGGATCAAAGTGCAAATTTAGAATCAACTTTTTTTGAATACGAATTTATAGGTGGATATACCGGAGATGTATTTCCGGACAGTGGATGTTTCACAGGGGCATTACTTAGCTTTTCATATGAAGACCCACAAGATGTTTTTAATATTTACTATGAAGACGGAACCCTTGTAGCCGGTGAAGTTGAAGGAACAACTTATACGGATATGGATTTAATAGCCGGACAAGAATATTGTTATTATGTAACTCAAATCATGGAAGGTGGTTTCGAATCCAATCCATCAAATATTTTATGTGCTACCCCATTGCCTGATAATGCACCGATATTATTAAGTGCTACTCCCGGTATTGAAGAAATTAACCTTGAATGGGAAGCAATTTCCGATGAATCGGATAAGGATAACAAAACAGGGCATTTTAATGTTTATGGCGGCCATCCTTCAAGTTACATCTGGACAATTTATATTGGTGAAGCTAAAATTGACGGTCTTGATATGGTGGCAGGTGATGAAATTGGTGTTTTTGATGGCGATATTCTTGTGGGAGCTTTTACTTTAGACGAGGTTTGTACACCCAATAATCAATTTGAAAATGATTTCATGTCTTATAGCATCTTAAGAAATGGTGATCCGGGTTATACGGCAGGAAACAGCTTTACGATAATTGCATGGGACGAAAGCGAACAAATAGAATCAATATCATTTGAGTATGTTTTTAGTGATCCTTACGGCGATGCATGGACAGGAGAAGTTTTTCCTTATGAAGATGGAGAATATTCAATGGCAGAGTTTTCATTTGTGAGTACTTATGTGCCAGCATTTAATATTTATTATGAAGACGGAACCCTTGTAGCAGGCGAAGTAGAAGGAACAACTTATACGGATATGGATTTAATATTTGCTCAAGAATATTGTTATTATATTACTCAAATTCTGGAAAACGGCGAAGAATCCAATCCTTCAAATATATTATGTGCAATACCATATCTTGAGAACACACCTGTATTGCTAAATGCAGTACCGGGTATAGAAGAAATTACCCTTGAATGGCAATCAGTAGTAGAAAATGATAATACTATACAAAAGGATTTTGAAAGCAAAGATAACCATTGGAGTGTAACAGGCGATCCATCCGCATATATATGGACTATTTACATAGAGGAAGCAACCATAGATGCATTAGATATGGAAGCCGGAGATGAAATAGCAATCTTCGATGGGGATTTACCGGTTGGTTCTTTTACATTAACTCAGGTTTGCTCTCCGAATAATGCATTCGAAAATGAACTATTTGCGTATAGTGAGTTGTTGAATGGTCCAGGATTTACTCCCGGAAATCCATTTAGTTTCAGAGCTTGGGATCAAAGCGAAAATTTGGAATATACTATTTATGAGTATGAACTTTTTGGACAATATACCGGAAATGTCTTTCCCAATGATTGGCCTTATTACTCCATGTTAAGAATTAACTTCTTTTCAGATTATCCTCCCGATAAATTTAATATTTATTACGAAGATGGAACCCTTGTAGCCGGTGAAGTTGAAGGAACAACTTATACTGATATGGATTTAACAGCCGGACAAGAATATTGTTATTATGTTACTCAAATCCTCGAAGGTGGTTTCGAATCCAATCCATCAAATATTTTATGTGCAACGCCATTAGGTAATTCAGGAACACAAAACTTTGAACTTGAATTTGGCTTTCAGTTTATTTCTTCAAGGATTATTCCCGAAAATCCCGATATGATAATTGTTGCCAATGAAATTCTAAACGAAAACCTTGATTTCATTAGAAACTCGCAAGGCCAAATACTACGAAAAATCGGACCTAATTGGGTAAATGGCATTGGCGATTGGATTATTGATGAAGGTTACCTTGTTAAAATGAATGCCGCTGATTCATTTACAATCAATGGAGCTATAGTTGATCCTACAACTCCTATTCCTGTTGAAACAGGATTTCAGTTTGTAAGCTATTTTCCGGAAAATTCTATGGATGCTCTAATTGCCTTTGAAACTATCATTGGCGATGATCTTCATTTTATTAGAGGTTCTGAAGGGACAATGATTCGGAAAATAGGCCCGAACTGGGTGAATGGAATAGGTGATTGTCAGTCGGGTGAAGGATATCTTGTAAAAATGTTTTCTTCTGATGAAATTATTTATCCGGCTTCTGCAAAATCAAGCAATAAAACAACATTAGCTCCAACCCATTTTAATTTCAAAACCGGTAACCCCGCCGTAGCAGTTTATACACTCTATATAAAAGGCCTGGAAATCGGTGATGAAGTAGCTGCTTACGATGGAGATAAAATGGTTGGAGCTGTTAGAATTAATTCTGAAAATGTTTTTGAAAATGAACTTCCCGTATTTAATACTTTAATTAATGGAAAAGGATACGAAGAAGGCAATCCAATTACTTTTAAAGTTTGGTCTGAGAATAAAGTTGTTTCAGGCAATTTCACAATGGAAGCAATTTATGATTCTTATGTTTCGGATGTTTACCCAGATAGTGATGGGAAATATAGTGTTGTTAATATTTCTAAAGGAACAATTGTAAATGTTGAGGAAACAATTTCTGTATATCCTAACCCTTCAGATGGAATATTAAATATCTCATTTGAAGGAATTAAAAGTGATATTCAAATTAAAGTATTAGATTTAAGAGGTAAAGAATATTCTAATTTTATATTTAGAGGATCAGCTTCAACACAACTTGATCTGACTGAATTAGCTGCCGGAGTTTATTTTATAAGCTTTAGCGGTCAAGATTTTAGTGAGGTTAAGAAAATTGTGATCAAATAATTATTCTGAATGCAGAGACGCAGAGTTGCAGAGAAAAGGATTTATTATCAAATATATTCAAATAATATCTCTGCATCTCAGCGTCTCAGCGTTCTATCAAACAAAGACCATTAATCAATTAAAAAAAATACACATGAAAAACTTTTACAAAATTTCAGTACTGATGATGATTTGTTTCTTTATCGCACATTCATCTTTCGCAGAGTTAACCGCCGATTTTACGGTAGATCAACCAATAGTTATGGCCGGTAATCCAATTCAGTTCACCGATCTCTCCACCGGAAATCCGACAATTTTGGAATGGGATTTTGAAAATGACGGAACCATTGACAGCTATGAACAAAATCCCGAATGGACTTATAATGAGGTTGGAGTTTATTCTGTTTCCTTAACTGTTAGTGATGGAACAAATAATGATACCGAATTAAAAGAAAATTATATAACGGTAATTGAGGCACAGGCTCCGGTTTTAGTATGTCTTATTCCCGGTCAGGGATCAATAACACTTAATTGGGAAGAAATACCATTAAAAAAAACAAATCACTTTAATTTTGAAGGTGGAAACCCGGCTGAGGCAATTTGGGCTATGTATATTGGGGAAGCTAAAATTTCCGGAGAGGATATGGAAGCAGGTGATGAAATCGGAATATATGATGGCGATCTGCTTGTCGGTGCTTTTACTTTAAATCAGGTTTGTACACCGGATAATCAGTTCGAAAATGTCTTAAATGCGTTTGCTGATCTCTATAGCGGGCCAGGATATGTCTCGGGAAATCCATTTACTTTTGTTGCATGGGACGAAAGTGAACAAACAGAATCAATAGAATTTGATTATACATTTAGTAACCCCTATGGTGATGCATATACTGGAGATGTTTTCCCTGAAGGACATGGGCCATATTCAATAGTGCAATTGGCATTTAACGAAAGTGGTTACATACCAGCATTTAATATTTATTTGGATGATGGAACTCTTGTCGAAGTTGGAGTTACAGGAAATTCATATGTTGATTATATTACTCCTATAGGTGAATATTGTTATTATATTACACAAATAATGGAATGTGGTATTGAATCAAATATTTCAAACATAGAGTGTGTAGTTTGTCCTCCACCGCCAAGAGCTATTTATGGAAATATTTCAGAAATAAGCGGAGCTATAGAAGGTGCTCAGGTGGTGCTCGAAGGAACAAGCTATTCTGCGATAAGCAATAAATATGGCCGTTATTGTATCTTTGACATTGAACCCGGTACTTATGATATAACTGCAACTGCCGAAGGATATAATTCTGTAACAATTTATGATAAAGTAATTGAAGAGTATAATTTTTACCCTATTGATTTTTTATTAACAAGAATACAAAATGTTGATCTTGAATTTGGCTTTCAGTTTATCTCGTCAAAGCTTATTCCGGAAAATCCCGATATGTTAATTGTTGCTGAAGAAATTCTAAACGAAAACCTTGATTTTATGAGAAATTCACAAGGCCAAACATTACGCAAAATCGGCCCTAATTGGATTAACGGCATAGGCGATTGGATAATTGATGAAGGTTACCTTGTTAAAATGAATACCGCTGATTCATTTACAATCAATGGTACTTTAGTTGATCCTTCAACTCCTATTCCAGTTGAAGCAGGTTTTCAGTTTGTAAGTTATTTTCCTGAAAATTCTATTGATGCTCTAATTGCCTTTGGAACTATCATTGGCGATGATCTTGATTTTATTAGAGGCTCAGAAGGGACAATGATTCGAAAAATCGGCCCGAATTGGGTTAACGGAATCGGCGATTGTCAGCCAGGAAAAGGTTATCTGATTAAAATGTTTTCCGCCGGTGAAATTATTTATCCTGCAACAGCAAAATCAAGTGGTAATACAATTTCTAATCCAACACACTTTAATTTCAAAAGCGGTAACCCCTCTGAACCTGTTTATACTCTTTACATAAAAGGCTTAGAAATCGGCGATGAAGTAGCAGCTTATGATGGTGATAAAATGGTTGGATCTGTTAGAATTAATTCGGAAAAAGCCTTTGATAACGAACTTCCGGTTTTTAGTACTTTAACAAATGGAGTTGGTTACGAAGAAGGTAATACGATTACATTTAAAGTCTGGTCTGAAAATACAATCCTTCCGGCCGATTTCACTTTAGAAGCAATTTATGATTCTTATGTTTCGGATGTTTATCCTGAAGGAGATGGGAAATATAGTGTTGTGAATATTACAAAAGGAAAAATTTCAAATTCGGAAGAAACAATTTCTGTTTATCCAAATCCTTCAGATGGAATATTTAATATCTCATTCGAGGGAATTAAAAGTGATATTCAAATTAAAGTATTAGATTTGAGAGGCAAAGAATATTCTAATTTTATATTTAGCGGATCAGCTTCAAAGCAACTTGATCTGACGGAATTAACAGCCGGAGTTTATTTTATAAGCTTTAGCGGGAAAGATATTAGTGAGGTTAAAAAGATTGTGATCAAATAAAAAGCAAGGCTTGGCCGGTAACGGTCAGGCCATTAGTAATAAAACCAGATAACCTTAAAAAAAGATCAGATAATATTTATCCTATCAGTGAGATAACAGAAGCAAGGTATATAATATTTATTAATCAAAGCAAGAATTATGTGTTGAATAAAACTTTTTGTAGTTGAAGCTATTTGTGCATCGAAATCACGGCTTTTGTTTTTGTCAAGACCAAGAAACTGTTTACTTTCTTTAAAAAATACTTCAATGGCCTATCTGTTGGTATAATGCTCAAAACTTTTAACCGGACAATATTATTGTGCAATATTAAAAACACAAATCAAAGGATTTTTTATTTAGTGAAAAGCCACCCTTTGAGAAGGTGGCTTTGAATTGTTGTTACCTAAAAGTATCTATAGTAAAATTCTTCTCATCGAAGCAATCAATATTAAATAAAAACTTATCTTTACAAAAAAAAATATAAAATTTACAAAAGACACATGAAAAACATTCTAATCATTTTTATTTCTTTGGCTCTTATATGTAAATTTTCATATAGCCAAAATATTAACGGAATAATTGTTTCCGATTCGAATAATTTGACAGTTGTGAAACTTTGGGGAAC
>JAEINX010000188.1 GCA_016342645.1 Bacteroidales bacterium
CAGAGGAAATTCGTTCACCAAAACGCCTAAAAGGGGTAATATCTTTTGTGGGGCATTGGGGGATTTATAGAGGAAATTTACAAAAAATATTTCAAATAGTCAATTTAGCTAAAATCCTTACGGATTTAGGGCAAATGTACAATCATTCAGGCTTGAATAAATTTCATTCCAAATTGATCAACAAGTTTTGATTTTAATTTTTGCTTCACTTCATTCAAATTCTGTTTTGCACCTAATTCTTTTTCCATCGAAGTAACGGCTTTATCGGTAAAACCACAGGGATTTATATAATTATAATAATTTAAATCCGTATTAACATTAAATGCAAAACCATGCATTGTAATCCATCGGCTTGAACGAACTCCGATGGCACAAATTTTTCGGGCTTTGTGAGGTATGGTAGCATCAAGCCAAACACCTGTTGCACCTTTAAAACGACTTGCCGAAATATCATAATCATCCAAAGTCTTGATGATTGCTTCCTCAAGCCCGAAAATATATTTCCTGAGCGTTAAAGAAAAATTCTCAAGGTCAATAATTGGATAAGCAACAATTTGACCTGGCCCATGATAAGTAATATCTCCTCCTCTATTAGTTTTGAAAAAACTAACTCCTTTTGAAATAAGGTTTTCTTTCTTTATTAGTAAATTTGCTTCCAAACCACTTTTGCCGAGAGTAAAAACGTGAGGATGTTCACAAAACAACAAAAAGTTTTTGATTTGAATTTTATCTTCCGAAGGCAGTTTTAGGTTTTTTGTCTTTTTCTCCAGATTTTCATTAAATAATTCTTCCTGATAATCCCATGCTTTTTTATACTCAATTAATTCAAGGTCTTGAAAATATGTAATTCTATAATTCATTATTTATTTTTTTCCAACATGTTTTTCAGCATGGTACGATGATCTGACAAGTGGGCTGCTTTCAACAAATTTAAATCCTTTTTCCAATCCAACAATTTTGTATTCCTCAAAAATTTCGGGAGCAATAAAATTTGAAACCGGCAGGTGATTTTTAGTTGGCTGCAAGTATTGTCCCATTGTAAAAACCTTACAACCTACAGCAATTAAATCATCCATGGTTTCAAAAATTTCTTCTCTTTTTTCGCCCAAACCAAGCATAATGCCCGATTTGGAAATAATGCCCGAATTAGAGATATGTTTTATAACTTCGAGGCTTCTGTCGTATTTAGCCCTGCTTCTAACTAAAGATGTAATTCGTCTTACGGTTTCCAAGTTATGTGAAATTACTTCGGGTTTAGCTTCAATAACTTTGTCAATTAATTTAGTTTTCGCATCAAAGTCTGGTATCAGTGCCTCGATTGTTGTATTAGGATTCAATTCCTTAATTTTCAAAATTGTTTCAGCCCAAATTTCCGAACCACTATCTTTCAAATCATCTCGATCGACAGAAGTTAAAACACAATGTTTTAAATTCATTAAGCTAACAGACTCAGCAACACGCTGTGGTTCTTTAAAATCTACAGGATTTGGTTTGCCGGTTTTAACCGCACAAAATTTACATGAGCGTGTGCAAATATCACCAAGTATCATTAGTGTTGCCGTGCCAAGACCCCAGCATTCATCAATATTGGGGCAATTTCCACTTGTACAAATTGTATGAAGCTTATGTTTTTTAACTATGTCTTTTACTTTTAAATATGATTTTCCTGTTGGAATTTTTGTCTTTAACCAATCAGGCTTTTCTCTTTTTTTCTGTACCATTATAATAAATAAAATGTTTTTTTGTTGTAAATTTGCATAATAAAAAATGTAAAATTAAAAAAAAACAAGATTTATGCAACCATAAATAAACTTCTGTTGTCATAGGTTATATAAGCAAATAAATGTTTTATTAAAATTAAAATATAGACATAAAGAAAAATTAAATTTGTATATTCTAGTAATTTTTATTACTGATTATAAATACTTCCCTAAATAGTTGTTTTAGCCTTAGCCTGCAACATGGATCCCAAACCAAAGTTTGCAGGTTTTTTATTTTAATATAGAATTCTTTAAGTACATTTGCAAAAATTTTTTTAAAATGAGTTTAGAATTGAACGAACAAGAAGTTATCAGGAGAAATTCTCTAACCGAATTATTAAAACTCGGGATTGACCCCTATCCTGCCGATAAATTTGATATAGATATTACAGCAAGTGAAATTCATAAGAATTTTCCCAAAGACAACTCTCTTTACCAGAATATTAGCATTGCCGGCAGAATTATGAGCCGCCGAGTTATGGGAGCTGCGTCATTTGTTGAAATCCAGGATGCAAGCGGGCGTATCCAATTATATTTCAAACGTGATGAAATTTGTCCGAAAGAAGATAAATCATTGTACAATATAGTTTTTAAACGCCTTCTTGATATTGGAGATATTATTGGTGTTAAAGGTTATGTTTTTATTACAAAAATGGGCGAAATAACAATTCATGTAAGGGAATATAAAATTCTATGTAAATCATTAAAACCTTTACCAATAGTTAAAGAAAAAAACGATAAGATTTATGATGCATTTACCGATCCGGAACAAAGATACCGTCAACGTTATCTCGACCTAATTGTTAACCCCGAAATAAAAAAAACATTCATAAAGCGAACCCAATTAATTAATTCGATGCGTTCGTTTTTGAATAATAAAGAATATCTTGAAGTCGAAACTCCTATATTGCAACCCCTTTATGGCGGGGCTGCTGCACGGCCATTCAAGACTTTTCATAACACCCTCGACATGACTTTATATCTTAGAATTGCAAACGAACTATATCTGAAACGTTTGATAGTTGGAGGTTATAATGGAGTTTATGAATTCTCAAAAGATTTTAGAAATGAAGGCATGAGCCGTTTTCATAATCCGGAATTTACACAAATGGAACTTTATGTTGCCTACAAAGATTATGAATGGATGATGAATTTGGTGGAAGAAATGGTTGAGAAAATTGCTCTTGATTTAAGCGGCTCAACTGAAATTCAAGTTGGCGAACATCTGATAAATTTCAAAAGGCCATGGAAAAGATTTACTATGTTTGAAGTTATTGAGCATTTTACGGGAGTGGATATTTCGGAAATGGAAGAAAATGATTTGGTTGAAATCGCCAAAAAATGCGGAGTAGAAGTTAATGCAAGCATGGGAAAAGGAAAGCTTATTGACGAAATTTTCGGCGAAACATGCGAGGCAAAGCTCATTCATCCGACTTTTATTACTGATTATCCTGTTGAAATGTCGCCATTAGCAAAAAAACATAGAACCAAAAAAGGCCTTGTTGAGCGTTTTGAAGCAATTTGCAATGGCAAAGAAATTTGTAATGCCTTTTCGGAATTAAATGATCCTATTGATCAGCGAAAACGATTTGAAAATCAGCTTGAATTAGGAAAACGTGGTGACACCGAATCAATGGTTTTGGATGAGGATTTCCTTAGAGCTTTGGAATTTGGAATGCCACCAACTGCCGGGCTTGGAATTGGTATTGATCGCCTTACAATGATAATGACAAATGCTCCTTCGATTCAAGATGTTTTGTTTTTTCCTCAAATGCGGCCTGAAAAAAAAGTGGTTTCAGCTTCTGATGAAGATTTTTTAAAAATCGGTGTTCCGGCTGAATGGGTTGCCCTTATCAGAAAAGCAGGATTTTCGACAATTGATGATCTGAAAAATTCTAATCCAAACAAATTAATAAATGATTTAAGTGGATTGCGTAAAAAGATGAAGCTTAAAATTCCTTCTTTAGAAATTGAGGCTGTAAAATCATGGCTGGCCTGAAGACAGACTCATAGCTCAATAATGTAATTGAAATTCGGTGAATATTTTCTAACTTCTAACAAAAAACCCAAGCACTTCTAACAATTGCGGCTTGTCGGTGAAGGCGATGCGTGCTACTAATTTGAAATCGTACATCCATTCGTCGAGGATTTCGAAGGAGTCGTCTTTGGCATCGGTGGCTTGCTGGGTTTCGCCGGATTCGCGTATATCTCTAATTAAACACATCCCCCCAAAAAACCGTCTATTTTTTATACTAAATTGATTTAAAGAGCTTATAGTCAG
>JAEINX010000015.1 GCA_016342645.1 Bacteroidales bacterium
CCCGTAATAGCGCCTGGCCGGGAGTGTCCATTCCTTCCTGAAACATTCCCATATATATACCTTTATCTATCTGGTTATTATAGGCAGTATGTGTGTTGGAGGTAGGGCCAACAAAAGCACATGCACCTCTTGGTTCGTCTAATGAACCCAATTCCAACCATTCTTCGCCAAAACAATTACCTCCATTAGCAGTAAACATTGCAACACCACAGCCAATACTGGTAACAAAAGTAAATTGTTCACCATTATTCAGACTTGAGACAGTAGTTGTAAAAAAATCATAACAACTTGCATACCAACCATAATACCAACCTTCACCACGATAGTTTAAATAACTTCGTCCTTCATTTATGGCATGCACAATATCATTTATATTCATTGAGCAATTACCTCCCCATGGATTACCATCGCTCATCAAGGTATCAACCGATGTAAAATTGCCGTCCTCCATCATCAAACCTGCAACAAAGCGTTTGGTTTCTACTTGTGATTCATAATCATTATTTGAACAGCAAATTCCTTTTTTAAACCAATCATTATCATTTATATAAGGTTCTTTTTCATACATTAAAAATTTATTTATCATAACTTGCATGCAGTAATCATCCTGATTTGTAAAACGCCCTATCATCATTTCAGGGAAATGATCATCACCATCTATTTCCACAAAATAATCATCATTAGGGAATGAATAGTCATAATACACAATTTTTTTCGGAAAGACACCATTGTCGCCAACAATCAAAACATAAGTTGGAGGGTGCTCCCAAGTATGGTAAGCATCTGCAATATGATTTTTAATAATATCAGGATTATTGGAATTAGCACCAATATCACTGAATTTGGTTATGTGTACATCGATACCGCTTTGCCGCTTCCAATCAGCATATTGTTGAAAACTTGCAGCAAATTGATCAGGCATTATACATAAAATTACATCCCGCCCTCTTTCATTACCATTGTAAAAATTGTCTAATACTGTTTGATAATTAAAAATAAAACTACGATAAAGTTTAGCAAAAGAGGGGGCAATTGCCTTTCTTGATGTAGTTTTAGGATTCAACACCTCACCGTTGCCATAATTAATCCTTATTGTTATAGATGAAGCTACCTGCAACTCTTTTTTTAAGGGTAAATAGCGAATCGGAAAAACAGAAACCCTGGCAATACGAAAATCGCGAAAAACCGATGGCGTTTCAACACTTACAAAATCCTTTGGATAAACATTGGAAGAATTATAAATCTCGAAATTTTCTATATAAGAAGATTCCGGCTGGCCCTCAAACCAACTTAATCTTGCAGGTTGTAAATGTATATTGCCGAATGTTTCGATTTCCCCTGTTTCTAAAACTTCAATTGAAATATCGGCCTTATCAGGGATAGCCAAAATTTTTGAGATACAAGGCAACTCAGGATCACCGGGTTTTGTAGAGAATACTTCTGTAAACAAATCAACAGATTGGTATGTTTTTCCTTCTGTATATAATTCCTTTACATTGAATCCTGATAATTCAACTTTAATCACGGTGCTGCTATTATCATCACTGAGTATTGTAACTTTAGGTTGTGTTTTTGATACTTTACTTTTATCAAGGGAAACCCATTCAGCATTCATTTTAAAAGGGATGACTGCTGAAACAATCAAAATAATTAAAAATTTATTAAACATTTAAACTCCTGTTAATTAATACAATATTATTTATATTTGTTAAATTAATCTTAAAATCAAACTTAATCTGAATAATTCATAAAACTGTTAAAACAGTTAATATTATAAATCTTGGATATTTTGAATCCATGACTCATACGCTACTCCACATTTTTTAGACTACAAAAATACTTTTCTTAATTGATTTTTTTGATTTTTTTTTTGATTTTAATATTTTTATTCTTTGTGCTGTTAAAATCGGGAAATGACTCGGTAGTTTATTTTTAATATTAATTGGCTTAAAGAATTTATTCGATGAATTTGACCCCAGCTATTTACTTCAGCTTGTTTACCGAAAATTAAAATGAGAAAAACTACCATGGGGCTAATTCGAAGTGGCTATGAACCCTTATTTATTTTGAAAGGTAATTATTTAAGTATTTAATTTTGCTTGATAAACAGCCTAATAAAATTTCACACAAAATACGCAG
This sequence comes from Bacteroidales bacterium, assembly GCA_016342645.1. Taxonomy (GTDB): domain Bacteria; phylum Bacteroidota; class Bacteroidia; order Bacteroidales; family JAEINX01; genus JAEINX01. The sequence goes on from JAEINX010000015.1 coordinate 2,140, forward strand.
ACGAATCGAAAAAAACGCAAAGATTTAATTTGCAAGGTAGTAGTCTTTGTGATTTTGACGAATATTTTCTTTGATTTATCCTCTGAATTTATGAAAGCCAAGATGTAGAACCGAAAAAAATCACTCAAAAGGCATAAGCAAAACTCAAAATCCCAATTGCGTAACATACATTATGCTTGGGGTTTAGCCCAAAAAGGATTAAAATTCAATTGAGCATCGATATTTTGGGATTGGCGACTTTGATTAACGCGGTAGGTTATCAAACATTATCGCGTTTTTTTAGGGCTCAACTGAGCCTTAAATCCTAAAATGTTGGCGTTTCATTGATTTCTATTTTGTCGTTTCGCTTTTCATTCTTTCGTTGTGTGCTGCCCCTTTTTACCGTTTTTTCCTTAGTCATTTTCCTCGTAGTAATATGAGTAGTCAATCCCTTTCATAAACATTTCGCGGTCGTTTATTTTGGTGGTGAGCGCATTATTCAAAAGAGTTTTTAGAACACTACTTTTTGTTGGACTAAGCATCACTGCATTCATATAATCACGCTTGCTTATTTTACTCCAATCCACACATTTGCGGAGACGTTTTTTTAATATCAAATCCAACCATATTCGGGTACTTCTGCCGTTGCCTTCCATAAAAGGATGTGCAATGTTCATTTCTACATATTTGTTTACGATTTCATCAAATGTAGTTTCGGGCATTGCTTCTATTTGCTTTAATGTGTTGCCTAAAAAGCGTGATACGGCAAATTGAAAACCACCTTTTGAAATATTTTTTTGTCTGATTTGTCCCGCAAAATCATACAATCCGCCAAACAAATAAGCGTGTATTTGTTGCAAACCTTTGGTTGTCCCAACTTCTATGCTGTTGATAAAAGAACTTTCAAACATGGCATACGCTTTTGTTTTGCTTTTTCCATCTATGCTTTCATCGCTGTAAGTAAACCATTCTATAAATCGGTTTGCTTTTTTGCTCGGAAATTCTTTGCCTAAGGCAATAATACCCTTGTAATCCAATGTGTCGGCTAAACGCTTTTTGCTGTCTGGGGCAAGAAATTTCAACTGGGTAGTAGCACTAACCACTTGGCTGTTTTCTTTTTTCAATTTGGCTTTAAGATATTTCCAATAGTTGCGGGTTTTGGTGTAGTCGTCTTGGTCGGTAAGTAAAGCTACAATATCCAACACACTAAACCACCATTTGGCGTTTTGTTCGTCCCAAACGGCTCGCACTTCGCGGTTGTCAAAAAAACGTATGGATATTTTTGCTTTACTCATAATTAATATTATGTTATCTATTCTGTAAATCTGTAATTATCCATGCAAAGTTATGCAAATTTTATCTTTTAGTTGAATTCTGCGATGTCACGTTACAATGAACGCCAACTTTTAAATTTATGCTACCCTATGAACGTTATTTCGCATTTGTCCACTGTTGCTGATTTTATTAAATTATTGATTAATAGTGATTTCATGGTTTCAAAATAAATAACCATAATTTTTATCATGCAAATTTACTTAATATATTTAAATATTCAAATTATCTAAAACCTACCTGCAAACAAATTTCTTTAATCTTATTTTCAACAGTATTAATAATTTCTTGGTAGCAGGCTTGAACTTCAGTTGAAAAATCATTACTAAAAACCAAATCTTCAATAATTTCAATGGCAAGTATATGAATTGTTTCAGGAATTTTATATCCTAATTGTCTTCCTGTTTCAATCGCTTCCAGAAATGTTAAATCGTGAAGATTCGATAAATGCAAAGTATTCCTAAAATTCTCAGGTGTAAGATCCCAAACAAAACCCGGCTCTTTTTCACCGGTTTTTATCCCATCAATTATTATTATTATCTTGTATCCATCAAAGGCCTCAATTAAATCAAGCCCTCCAACCCACAATGTTTCATAATGAATAGAAGCATTTTTAGAGTTTCTTTTTAACAACTTGACAATTTTTATCCCAATTCCGTCATCACCCTGGATTTCGTTACCCATGCCAAGAATTAGTATTTTTTTTTTGGAAACCATTGATGAAAATGTTTAAATTGGTGAATGATTGAATGCTTAAATGTATGAATATTTCTCATTTTTCAAAGATAGAATTTTCTGTTAGGCGAAGATAGTCAATCTTTCATTTTTAGCTTTAATTAAAATGAGCATTCATTTAATTGCTAAACCCTTTTGGAATTGAGTAATACATCACAAATTATAAAACTACTAAGTGGTTAAACGTGAATAGCCTCAGATAAAAGCCTATGTATGAAAAGATGAGAAACATCTCAATAAGCTCAAGGGCGTAAAATAAATCAAAATACTATTTAGCATTGACTATGAGTCAAACTCAATATTTTTATAAAATTTTTATTTTCTCGATTTAAAAAGTTTGTTTACATTTGCATCTTAAAGAATTTTCTTTTTAAACTAATAATTACTATAAAATGAAGAAAATACGAATAGGATTAATGGGTTTTGGTGAAATACCGAGGCACATTTTTCGTCTTTGTCTCGAAGACGATAGAATTGAGATCGTTGCGATTGGTGAAATCGGACGACCCGAGATATTTCGTTATTTACTAAAAGTAGAAACAAAAAAACCAATTGAAGTTGAATTGGACGGAAACTTCTTGGTATCAAAAAACGGAAGAACCAGAATGGTTAGAGCTATTGAACCGGGTGATGTACCATGGGATATTTTTGACATTGATTTAGTTATTGACGGAACCGGTAAATATAAATCAAAAGCATTTATGGAAAAGCATTTAAAAGCTGGTGCCAAACGCGTATTGTTATCTCATCTTCCGACAGATAGTATTGACAGAATAGTTGTGATGGGAGTGAACGATCACACAATCGAAGCTTCCGATAAATTGATTTCAGCAGGATCGGCCACAACAAATGCAACCGCAATAATGCTGAAAATACTTGACAAAACTTTTGCAGTTGATTATGCCATGTTAACTTCAGTACATTCATACACATCCGATCAACCACTTCGTGATAAAGCATCGAGCGATTTCCGCCGTAGCCGTTCGGCTGCCGAAAATATTATCCCAAACGAAACCCCTACCCCGCGTTGGATTCAAACTATTTTACCTGAATTCAAAGGGCGTATCGAAGGTTGTGCTTTAAATGTTCCCGTACCAAACGGATCATTATTAGATTTAACCACAGTATTTAAACATAAAAATGTAAGCATCGAAAAAGTTAATGATGCTATTTCAAAAGCTGCTAAAAAATTTCCTAATTATATTCAGGTTGTTGATGATCCCATTGTTTCAACCGATGTTATTAATAATAGCCATTCGGTGGTTTACGATAAAATGGCAACTATGCATTCTCCCTTTAGAATGCTTAAGACATTGATTTGGTACCATGCTTCTTATGCAATGGCATCCAGAATAATAGATATAATAAAAGCTTATCAAAACATAAATAAGAAAGGAGTTGAATAATGAATGTTGCAATTAATGGATTTGGACGAATAGGCCGTTCGGTTTTTAGAATTCTGAACGCAAGAGACGACATCAAAGTAGTGGCTATAAATGATTTGTTCGACAATAAAGTACTTGAATACTTGTTGAAATATGATACGATTATGAAAGGTTTCGGACAATATGTTCATCTTGAAGGTGATTATTTGATTACTCCACATGAAAAAGTAAAGATGTTAAGCATAAAAAACCCACTTGAGTTACCTTGGAAAGAACTCGGTGTTGATGTTGTTGTCGAAGCTACCGGCATTTTTAGAACACGAGAAAAACTGACACCTCACCTCGAAGCAGGTGCTAAAAGAGTGGTTTTAACAGTTCCGGCTAAAGATGAAATTGATTTTACGATTGTCATCGGAGTTAATGACGAAGGTTTAAAGCCTGAGCATAAAATAATTTCAAATGCAAGTTGCACAACTAATTGCCTTGCACCAATGGCAAAAGTTTTGAATGATTCTTTCGGAATTATTGAAGGACTAATGACGACAACTCATGCATATACAAATGATCAACGGCTGGCCGATGTTCCTCACAAAGACTGGAGACGCGGGCGAGCTGCCGCCGAAAATATTATTCCTACAACAACCGGTGCGGCAACTGCTGTCGGAAAAGTTATTCCCGAATTAAAAGGAAAACTTGATGGAATGGCATCGAGAGTTCCCGTTCCCGATGGTTCGATTGTTGATCTGGTTGTAGAAGTTGCACAAGATGTTACAGTTGATGAAGTAAATGCCGCCGTCAGAATTGCATCAAAAACCCCAAAATTGAAAAATATTCTTTTTTACTCTGACGAAAAAATTGTTTCTTCGGATATTGTCGGGAATTCATATTCTTCAATTTATGATGCAGAGTTCACAGCCGTTCTTGGAAAACGGTTAATTAAAACATTGAATTGGTATGATAATGAATGGGGATATTCAAATCGTGTTGTTGACCTTATTTTAAAACTAAAGGATTTTGGATAGAAAAATTCTGTGAGTATTAAATCGTACAATGAACTGCTTTATCGAATGTTTTAGTAGTTTTAGCATCTTCTTTATTTCAAATCTCGCACGATTAACAGATTATAAAAATCTGAATTTTATAATCTGTTAATCGGTGGAAAATTTGATTATTAATCATATTTTTTCAAGGGGTAAGAATTTCTTTATATTTGCTTAATAAATTTTCAGAAATAACAATAGATAATTGGTTATTTGTAAAATATTTGATGAATAAAGTATGGAAAAATTCAAATCAGAAAATTATGATATTTATTTGGGAAAACTGCAATTTCCGCAAATTGAAAATTTTCTGCAAAAAAAAGTTTATCAATCAAGTAAAAAAATAATTATTGTTGATGAAAACACTAAACATTTTTGTCTTCCCAAGCTTCTGAAAAATGTTAAAACTCTTCAAGCAGCTAATATTATTGAAATTAAAAATGGTGAAAAACACAAAACTATCGATGATTGTAAATTAGTTTGGGAGAAATTAATTGAATTAAAAACTGATCGTAACTCTATCGTAATCAATCTTGGGGGCGGAATGCTTACCGACATTGGTGGATTTGTTTCTTCAACTTTTAAACGCGGCATCCCTTTTATTAACATTCCTACTACTTTACTTGCAATGGTCGATGCTTCAATTGGCGGAAAAACAGGTGTTAATTTCGGGGAATTAAAAAATCAAATTGGAGTATTCTCAAAACCTATGGCAGTTTTTATAATTCCCGAATTTCTGAAAAGCCTTAATAAAAGTCAAATACTTTCCGCTTATGCTGAAATTATTAAACATGCTTTAATTTTTGATGAAAAATATTGGGAAACAATAAAAAATATCGAAATTCATTCTACTGATTATTATCTAAATCTAATTATTCCATCAATTAAAATTAAAAATGAAATTGTCAGTATCGATCCTTATGAAAAAAATGTGAGAAAAAAACTCAATTTCGGCCATACTATCGGCCATGCTTTCGAAACTATCTCTCATAAAAAGGGCAAAGCACTGCTTCATGGCGAAGCAATTGCAATGGGAATGATTTGCGAAACATTTATTTCACATAAAATTGCGGGACTCAGTCAAAGTGAATTGAAAGAAATTATTTCTCATATTATAAAATACTTTAAGCCTTACATTTTACAAAAACAAGATTTTAACACATTAATTGAAATAATGTCGCACGATAAAAAAAATTCGGATAAGGAAATAAATTTTACTTTATTGAATTCTATCGGTAAAGCAGAAATAAATAAAACCTGCAAAAAAGACCTAATTATTGAGGCATTTGAATTTTATTCTCACTTGCCTTTTAAAAATTAATTTAACCAATAAAATAATGAAAGCAATAAATGTCAGTAAACCTGAGAAACCGATAAAAACAAGTATTTCTGTTCCGGCTTCAAAAAGTCTCAGCAATCGTTTATTAATTATCAAAGAATTAACTGATAAGGATTTTAATATTGAAAATATTTCGAAATCGGATGACACTAAGCTCCTAAATGATTTATTATTAAAAATAAAAGAATCTTTAAACTCAGAAGAAAAAAGCAATCCGCTTGAGTTAGATACAAAAAATGCAGGAACTGTCATAAGATTCTTAACTTCATTTTTATCAATTCGTTCAGGAAATTGGATACTAACGGGTAACGAACGAATGAAATCGCGTCCAATCGGTGAACTTGTCGAAGCTCTTCGATCAATAGGTGCTAAGATTTCTTATCTCGAAAATCCCGGCTTCCCTCCCCTACTCATTAAAGGAAAAAATCTTCAGGGAGGTGTTATTGAAATTAGTTCCGAACTCAGTAGCCAATTCATAAGCTCATTATTATTAATTGCTCCAAAATTAAAAAATGGTTTAACAATTAAGATAAACGGACAAATCAGCTCGGCGCCTTATATTGATATGACCATAAAAATTTTAGAAAATTTTAGAATAAAAATTTCACTTTCTGAAAACAAAATTAAAATTGAAAATCAAAATTATTCTCCGCAAAATTATGAAGTTGAAGCTGATTGGAGTGCTGCATCCTATTGGTACGAAATTGTAGCTTTATCAGATAAAGCAGAAGTATTTTTGAATGGCTTGAAAAAAAACAGCCTTCAGGGTGATTCTCGGCTTGCTGAAATATTTAAATTTCTTGGCGTTGAAACTACTTATTTTGACAAAGGAATTTTATTAAAAAAAAGAAATAATTTCTTTCGCAATATAAAAATTGACTTTCAAAATATTCCCGACCTTGCTCCTGCCATAATCGTAAGTTGTGCGGGCCTCGGAATTAAAGGTAAATTCACCGGAATGAAAAACCTTAGAATAAAAGAATCGGACCGAATTCTTGCAGTAAAAACAGAATTGAAAAAAATTGATTTTAAATTAAATGAAACAATAAAAAATCATGAATGGGTTTTAAAAGCTGATTCAAATAGAAAAAACATTGATAACTTCAAATTGAAAGATACTGTTTTTGAAACTTATAACGATCATCGAATAGCTATGGCTTTTGCTCCTCTTTCCATTCTTTATAATTCGATTGCTATCAATGATCCTGATGTTGTCAAAAAATCCTACCCCGATTTTTGGGATCATCTTAAAAAAGCGGGATTTATTATCAAATAAAAAACTTATTTTTGCTTAAATTTAATTCACAATAGACTAATGATAGTTGATGCATTTATACCTTGCTTTATTGACCAAATATATCCGGACACGGCTTTTAATATGATTAAAATTCTCGAAAAGCTCAATGTTTCTGTTCATTACAATACCGAACAAACATGTTGCGGCCAAATGGCTTTCAATAGCGGATTTTGGGAAGAAGCTAAAGAAATCGGTGAAAAATTTATTAAAGATTTCCCAAACGCTAGGCCGGTTATTGGCCCATCTGCTTCATGTGTCGGTATGGTAAGAAATCACTATCCGAAACTTTTTCATAATACTGCTTTGCATAACGAATCAAATCAATTAATTAAAAGCATTTATGAATTTACCGATTTTCTGGTGAATGTATTAAAGGTCGAAGATGTTGGTGCAAGTTTTAATGCAGTCGTAACCTATCATGATTCCTGTGCGGCATTGCGAGAATATGGAATAAAAGAAGAACCAAGAAAATTATTGCGAAATGTTAAGGGACTTAAATTAATTGAAATGAAGGACACAGATGAATGCTGCGGATTCGGTGGAACATTTTCGGTTAAGCATGAAGCTATTTCAACAGCCATGGCTCAACAAAAAGTTGAGAATGCTCTCGAAACCGGTGCAGAGTACATAGTTTCAACCGATTCCTCATGTCTGATGCATCAATTTGGATATATTAAAAAACACAAACTTCCAATTAAAGTTATTCATATTGTCGATGTCCTCGCTTCAGGATGGTAAAGTATTTACTTTTTAAATTGAGCACTTTATAACTTTGGTGATAAAAAAAATTAAATATTATTGATATCCGGTAAAACAATCACAAATCAAAAATAAATTTTTGAAATTTTTATGCCAAAGCTGAAAATTGAAAACATAGAACTTTATTATCAGGTTGAAGGAAAGGGAAACCCTTTGCTTATGATCGCCGGCCTTGGAAGTGATTCACAAAGTTGGGTACCAATTTTACCTGAACTTTGCAAATATTTTACTGTGATTACTCCTGATAATAGAGGAGTTGGAAGAACAAAATATTTTGACCAAGAAATTAGTATTCAGCAAATCGCCGACGATTGTATTGCCCTTATTAAGCATTTAGGTTTTAAGTCGACCCATTTATTAGGGCATTCAATGGGAGGTTTTGTTGCTCAGAATATTGCAATTCGTTATCCTGAATTTGTATCCAAATTGATTTTGGCAAGTACATCAAGTGCTAATTCCGAACGAAATAATGAATTATTTAAGGACTGGGTTTCATATTTGGAATCGGGAATGGATATTAAAATTTGGTATAAAAATGTTTTTTATTGGTTATTTACAAAAGAATTTTTTAAAAACGAAAACTTGTTAAATGAAGCAATTCGATATGCAATTGAATATCCTCATCCCCAGAGTAAAAATGATTTAAAAAATCAGGTAAAAGCTATTTCGAAATTTAACTGCCAAAAAATAATTTCTGATATTAAATCAAAAACAATGATAATCAATGGTAAAGAAGATATATTATTCACTCCTGAGGAAAGTAAAAAATTTTTAAATCCGATTAAGGAAGCAAAATTTTCTATCATCAAAAATGCGGCACATTCAATTTTTATTGAAAACCCCAGAGCCTTTACAGATTGTGTTTTAGAGTTTTTGAGATAAATTGTATAATTTTAACAACAAAAATTGAAAAATATATATTAAAGAATGAATAAATATATAACTCAAATTGCTTCTGAACTTGGAATCACCTCAAAACAAGTACAAAACACCATAACTTTGTTCGATGAAGGAGCAACTATTCCTTTTATTGCCCGCTATCGTAAAGAAAGAACCGAAAGTCTCGATGAAGTCCAAATTACAAATATCAGGGATAGAATTCATCAATTGCAAGATTTGGATAAACGGCGCAAAAGCATTATCGAATCAATAAAAGAACAAGATAAACTTACCAAAGAACTTGAAAAACTAATCATTGAAGCACAAACACTTTCCGAGCTTGAGGATATTTATCTCCCATTCAAACCAAAAAGAAAAACTCGTGCAATTATTGCAAAATCGAAAGGACTTGAACCGCTTGCAAAAATGATAATTTCACAGAAATATTTTGATATTGAGGAAAAAGCATATGAATTTATTGATAAAGAAAAAGAGGTAAACTCTGTTGAAGAAGCAATTGCAGGAGCAAGTGACATAATTGCCGAATGGATAAACGAAAATAAGTCAGTAAGGGCACACACCAGAAGATTCTTTGAATATGAAGCTGTTATTACTTCAAAAGTTATAATAGGAAAAAACGAAGAAGGAATAAAATATAAAACATATTTCGATTGGGAAGAGGCATTGATGCGTTCACCTTCGCATAGAATTTTGGCCATGTTCAGGGGAGAAAAGGAAGGCTATTTGAAAATTAAAATCAAAATTGATGAAGAAAAAGTAGTTGAAAGCATAGAGCGAATCTATATAAAATCAAACAATCAATGTGCCGAAATAATTGTGAAAGCAATTAAGGATTCATACAAAAGACTAATATTTCCTTCATTAGAAACCGAAATCAGGACAAGCGTTAAAGAAAAAGCCGATCGGGAAGCTATTAAAGTCTTTGCCGAAAACTTAAGGCAACTCCTTCTTGCCCCTCCCCTTGGAGATAAAAATATTCTTGCAATTGATCCCGGATTTCGAAGCGGTTGTAAAGTTGTTTGTTTAGATAAACAAGGCAAACTTCTTCATAACGAAAACATTTATCCTCATCCACCTCAGCGAGATAGCAAACAAGCTATGCACAAAATCATAAGCCTTGTCAATGCCTATAAAATTGAAGCCATCGCTATAGGAAATGGAACGGCAGGCCGCGAAACCGAAAATTTTATTAAGAAAATTAAATTTGAAAAGAAGCTGATTGCTGTAATGGTCAATGAAAATGGGGCAAGCATCTATTCGGCTTCAAGCGTTGGCCGTGAAGAATTTCCCGAATACGATGTTACAGTTAGAGGAGCAGTTTCCATCGGACGCCGACTGATGGATCCCCTTGCCGAACTTGTAAAAATTGAACCAAAATCAATTGGTGTTGGTCAATATCAACATGATGTGAATCAAACCGCTCTCCATCAAAGCCTTGAAGATGTAGTTGTTAGCTGTGTTAATTCGGTTGGAGTAAACGTAAATTCTGCAAGCAAACAACTTCTGACCTATGTTTCAGGGTTAGGGCCGGTTTTAGCCAAAAATATTCTTGATTATAGAAACAAAAACGGAGCTTTCAAATCAAGAGACGAACTTAAAAATATTCCTCGTTTTGGAAACAAAGCTTTTGAGCTTGCGGCAGGTTTTTTACGTATTCCAAACTCCGAAAATCCACTTGATAATAGTGCAGTGCATCCCGAATCATACTCGGTTGTTAAAAAAATGGCTAATAAATCAGGAGCTTCTATAAAAAATTTGAATGAAAATCAGGAATTAAGAAATAAGATAAACCTCAATGATTTCATTACTGATAAAATAGGGCTTCCTACTTTAAAAGATATTCTGGACGAACTTGCAAAACCGGGCCGTGATCCTAGAAAAAAATTTGCTTTTTTCGAGTTTACAAAAGGCGTTAATCAAATTGAAGATTTGAAAGAAGGAATGAAACTTTCAGGAATTGTCACAAATATTACCGCTTTTGGTGCATTTGTCGATATTGGAGTTCATCAGGATGGTTTGGTTCATATCAGTTGCCTTGCAGACGAATTCATTAGTGACCCCAATACTGTCGTTAAAATTAATCAAAAAGTTGATGTTAAAGTTCTTGAAGTTGACATCAAACGAAAACGAATTCAGTTGTCAATGAGAGAATGAATGAATGCATAAATGCAAGAATGACTGATTGCAAAAAGAAAGAGATGGAGTGATGGATTTTGAAATTATAGTCAAACCTGAAACTCGAAACTTGTTTACTCATTCAATCATTTACTCATTCTCGCATTATAGCATTGTCTCATTCTATCACTAAAAAAAAATATATTGTTAAAATAAAATTTATATAAAATAATTTCGTTTGAAAATCAATTAGAAAATCATAATTGATTATATATGCGAATTTTTATTCTTTTCTTATTAATATTTTTTTTTACTGCCGACCAAGGTTATTCTCAACGAATTAAAGGAGCTTTAATAGCTGGTTTCAATGCCACTCAGGTAGATGGAGACGAAGTTGTAGGTTATAACAAATTAGGTTTAAATGTTGGTGCGGCAGCAATAATTCCTTTCAAAAAAAAATGGTCCTTCAGCATTGAAAATGTTTTCTCACAAAAAGGTTCACACCGAGGCGAAATTTATATTGACTCTTTAAGCGGGTCTTATACCTTAAGATTAAATTATGTTGAAGTCCCTGTTTTAGTTCACTTTACTGATAAAGAAATTATAACTGTCGGGTCAGGTTTTTCATGGGGGCGTTTAGTAGGAGCAAAAGAATGGGAACATGGACAACGCACAAATACTTCAGCCAAAAATGGGCCTTACGATAAAAACGAGTTTTCTTGGTTAGCCGATTTACGTTTCCGAATTTGGAAAAGACTGAAATTTAACTTAAGATTTTCTTATTCACTTGCAAAAATTCGTACAAGGAAATACGACAATGGATATTCAACATGGGAAAGGAAACAATACAATAATGCTCTTAGTTTTAGATTATTGTATATTTTCAATGAGCGACTTTCTGAAAAAGTTTCAAGCAAGAAATAAATGAATAAATCAGCTAATTATTTTATTGAAAAATTAAATTTACAAAAACACCCCGAAGGCGGATATTTTAAAGAAATCTATCGCTCTAAGGAAATAATTAAACCTAATGCCCTACCACCATATTTTGATGGAAATCGCAACATATCAACTTCAATTTATTTTCTTTTAAAAAGTGAAGATTTTTCATCTTTTCATAAAATAAAATCCGATGAAATTTGGCATTTCTATCAGGGTAGTCCACTAACAATTTTTCTAATTATTAATGGAAAAATAGTGAAGCTACTGCTGGGAAATAACTTAGATAATGGAGAAAGTTTTCAACAAATTGTTCCCAAAAACTCATGGTTTGCAGCTTGTGTCAATTGCCCAAATTCATTTTCATTGATTGGATGTACAGTTGCACCCGGATTTAATTTTAACGATTTTGAAATAGCTAAAAGAAAAGAATTGCTTTCGAATTACCCCTCGCTTCACGAAAAAATAAATAAATTAACAAAAAAATAAATATTTTTTTCTAAGAAAAAAGTTTCCTAAAAGCCTTATTATATTAATATTAAGACACATTAAATACATTATCTATATATATGTATATAATATCATATTTCTATTAAAATATTTTAATTATTAATTATTTATTTATTTTTGTAATTGATAATTTAAAAAATACATAGGTGTAACACTAAAATTTATTAAAAAATGAAAAAAATTTATTTACTATTATTAATGATGTTGGCAGTAAATTTTATTTCTGCTCAATTATTAAACAGAGATCAAGTTTCCAGAGAGAAAGTAATTGTAGAACTTTTGACCGGTGTAAACTGCCCTTACTGTCCGGCAGCAGCTAATGGAGCAATGGAATTAATAGAAAACGGAAAAGATGTTGCTGTAATTGCATATCATACGAGTGCATACAGTACTCCTCAATTCTACACCCCAGAAACCAATTTGCGAAAAAATTATTATTCATTTACGGGCTATCCTTCGGCCTTTTTTGATGGAATTCTTAACGTTGGCGGCGGCGGCGGAGCAACTCAATCAAAGTATTCAGCCTATCTTCCAAAATACAATCAAAGGATCGTGATTCTAAGTGATTTCACAATCGACCTTTCTTTTGAAAGTACCGGTGGGTATAATTACCAAGCAACTGTTGTTGTTGAAAAAGTTGGTGCATCAACAGCCACAAATATGGTTCTTCAAGTTGTACTTACCGAATCAAATATTGCTTATCCATGGCAAGGAATGACTCATGTAAATTTTGTTACCAGGGACATGATTCCCGATCAAAACGGGTCAGCTCTTGATTTTTCAAGCAGCAACACACAAACATTTGTATTTGACTTTACTATGGGCGCCTCATGGGAACAAGAATATTGTGAACTTATTGCTTTTATTCAAACTAATACCACAAAAGAAATTCTGCAAGGAACATTGAAATCAATGGCTACGCCAAATTTTGACCTTGATGTTGCTTTAGTTGAAATATTAAACCTCCCCGAAATTGGTACTTGCCTCGGAGAAATAACACCAGGTGTTGAATTTAAAAATTACGGAGCAGAAATTTTAACAAGCTTAAATGTCAATTATAGTGTTAATGGCGGTGATGTAATTAGCGTTCCTTGGACAGGCAGCCTCGAATTTCTTGAATCAGTTTCAATACAAGAACTTCTCCCTATTCCTTTTACAATTGAAGAAATAAATACAATAGAAATGACTTTATCGGATCCTAATGGTGGTGTTGACGAAAATCCCGGAAACAATACCTTAACCGAAGAAATCACTACCGCACCTCATACAGGAACGACAGTTCAGGTGATTTTAAAGACTGATAATTTCCCTGAACAAACATCCTTCGAATTCCGGAATTCATCTGGTGATGTTTTATACTCAGAAGGGCCTTTCACCGAACCAAATCATTTATATAATATGTATTTTGATTTTCAATATACTGATTGCTATCAATTTGAAATTTTTGATACCTTTGGTAACGGAATTACCGGAAACGGGTTTTTCACTTTACGTTCTAACAATGTAACTTTCTTTTCGGGAGGAGAATTTGAATACTCACAAATTATTGAATTTATTGTTGATGGCGAAAATCCCGGCCAAACTATTTCCCTTGAACCCGGTTTCCAATTCAAATCAACTTATATTGACCCAACTGATCCTGATATGATGAACATTTGTTCTGATATTTTGGAAAGCATTGATTATGTGAGAAACAGTAATGGCTCAATGTTAAGAAAAATTGGCCCAAACTGGGTTAATAATATCGGTAATTGGGTTGTCACCGAAGGTTATTTATTCAAAGCAACTGATAATGCCTCATTTATGATTTCAGGTACACAACTTTCATACTCAACACCAATTGTTCTTAACACAGGCTTTACTTTTATAAGTTATTTACCTGAAAGCGCAATGGATGCACTCGTAGCTTTTGAAACAATTTTAACTGACAATTTAGCATTTATCAGAAATTCGGAAGGTTCAATGGTTAGAAAAATAGGCCCTAATTGGGTAAATAATATCGGTAATGCAATGCCGGGCGAAGGTTACTTAGTTAAATTGCTTGGTGAAGAAACTTTAGTCTATCCTGATTGTGGGAAATTATCAATTGTTTCAAAACTTTCTCCACAACATTTTATTTTTGAAGGTGGTAATGCTGCAGATCCGGTTTTTACAATTTATGTTGACGGTTTAAAAATTGGTGATGAAATCGCCGTTTTTGATGGAAACAAAATGCTTGGGTCAACAATTATTTCTTCTGAAAATGCTTTAAGCAATGATATTGCCGTTTTCAATACCCTGAATTCAGGAAATGGTTATGAAGCAGGAAATGAGATTTCATTTAAAGTTTGGTCAGTGGAAAATAATTCTGAAGTTACTGCTGATTATTTGTTTACCAATCCTTACGGAAACGCATATATGAATTATGAATTCCCAAATAATGATGGTGAATATAGTATTGCTCTCTTTACAAAAAATTCTTCAAACATAGCTGATGAGGCAAATATTTCAATTTACCCAAATCCGGTCAAAAATAGTTTAAATATTGATTCTAAGGAAATGATTAAAAATATTCAAGTTTTTAATTATCTTGGAAGCCTTGTTTTTGAGCAAGATTGTAATAATAATTCCGTAAAAGTAAATACATCCGATTATATCAAAGGCATGTATTTAGTACAAATTAATACAGTAAACGGCACTTCTACTAAAAGATTAGTAATTCAATAAATTTCGATCTTAAACATATTAAAGAAAGCTGTCTGATTAATTTCAGGCAGCTTTTTTTTTGAAAAAAAACTCATTCTTTAATAATTAACAATGTGGTGTTTATTTTATCAAAGAAATATCAAAATTCTCTTATGATAAAAAACATAAAAATTTGTAAGTTTTTTGACTTTAAATTCAAAAATTGTTTTACATTTGCGATACTTATTTATATATCTATATAAAAGAATAAATAAATAAAACATGTAAAAAAAATTAATAATTAAAACAAACATTTATGAAAAAGAATCTTATTTTTATTTTAGCCATATTGTTGGGAGTTAGTCTTCACGCCCAACAAGTTCAACGCGACATGGTTGTGGTTGAAGGTGGCACAGGTTTTTGGTGAGGCTATTGTCCGGGTGCTGCATTAGGAGTAGTAGATCTCGTACAAAACGGCCATAATGTCGCAGTTATTGAAAATCACAATGGCGACTCATTAGCAAATACTTATTCCAATGCAAGGAATAGTTATTATGGAATTACAGGCTATCCAACCGTAAAATTTGATGGTGTTCAAACAGTAGTCGGCGGCGGCTCAACAAGTATGTATAGTTCATACGTACCAAAAGTTAATTTAAGGAACGGTGTTATGTCTGACTTTACAATTGACGTTGATTTTGAAGCTACTGACGGTGATTTTACAACTACAATTGTTGTTGACAATGTGGGAGGAAACACAGCTTCAAATCTTGTTCTTCAAGTAGCAATTACAGAATCTCAACTACCTATTGTTTGGGGTCTTACTCAGGTTCAAGATTTTGTAAACCGATTAATGGTACCAAATCAAAACGGTACACCACTTAATTTTAGTAGTGGAAGCACTCAAACTGTTGTTCTTAACTTTTCTACAGCATCATGGTGGGCAGTAGAGCATTGCGAAATAGTTGCATTCGTTCAAAATAATGCTACTAAAGAAATTTTACAAGGAACAAAAAAATCAATGGCAACACCATTATTTAATCTTGATGTTGCATTAATAGATATATTAAACCTTCCTGAAATTGGTAGTTGCCTCGGAGAAATAACCCCGGGTGTTGAATTCAAAAATTACGGTGCAGAAGTTTTAACTAGCTTAAATGTAAATTATTGTGTTAATGGTGGTGATGTAATTACAGTTCCATGGACAGGTAGCATTGAATTTCTTGAATCATTTTCAGTTCAAGAATTACTCCCGATAGGTTTTACTCTTGAAGATTTAAATACAGTTGACATGACTTTATCTGATCCTAACGGTGGTGTTGATGAGAATCCTGATAATGACTCTATGTCAAAAGATATTACAACAGCTCCACACACAGGAACAACCGTTCAAGTAATATTGAAAACAGATAATTATCCTGAGCAAACTTCCTACGAATTCCGTAATTCAGCAGGTGATGTTTTATACACAGAAGGACCCTTCACCGAACCAAATCACTTATATAATTTATATTTTGATTTTCAATATACTGATTGTTATGAATTTGAAATCTTTGACACAGGTGGAAACGGTATTTCCGGAAATGGTTTCTTTACATTGCGTTCAAACAATGTAACTTTTTACTCAGGAGGAAGCTTTGAGTATTCTCAAATAATTGAGTTTATTGTTGATGGTGAAAATCCGGGACAAACAATTAGCCTTGAGTCCGGTTTCCAATTCAAATCAACTTATATTGACCCATCCGATCCTGATATGATGAACATTTGTGCTGATGTTTTGGAAAGCATTGATTATGTAAGAAACAGTAATGGTTCGATGTTAAGAAAAATTGGCCCCAACTGGGTTAATAACATTGGCGATTGGATTACTACCGAAGGATATTTATTCAAAGCTACAGAAGCTGCTTCTTTTATGATTTCAGGAACTCAAATCTCATATTCAACACCAATTATTCTTCCTAACGGTTTTACATTTATTAGTTATCTACCTGAAACCGCTATGGATGCACTTATAGCTTTTGAAACAATTTTAACCGACAATTTGGAATATGTAAGAAATTCACAAGGTTCAATGGTTAGAAAAATTGGCCCTAACTGGGTAAATAATATAGGTAATGCTATGCCAAGTGAAGGCTACTTAGTTAAATTACTTGGTGAAGAAACTTTAGTCTATCCTGATTGTGGGAAATTATCAATTGTTTCAAAACTTACTCCACAACATTTTATTTTTGAAGGTGGTAATGCTGCCGATCCGGTTTATACTATTTATGCTGACGGTTTAGAAATTGGTGATGAAGTTGCCGTTTTTGACGGTAATAAAATGCTTGGTTCAACAATTATTTCTTCTGAAAATGCTTTGAGCAATGATATTGCCGTTTTCAATACCTTGAATTCAGGTAATGGTTATGAAGCAGGAAATAAGATTTCATTTAAAGTTTGGTCGAATGAAAGTAATTCTGAAGTTGCTGCCGAATATTTATTTACAAACACTTATGCAAATGCATATATTAATTATGAATTCCCGAGCAATGACGGCGAATACAGCTTTGCTCATTTCACTAAAAATTCATCATTAGATGAAAATGAGGCAAATGTTTCTATTTACCCAAATCCTGTTAAAAATAGTTTAAATATTGATTCTAAGGAAATAATTAAAAACATTCAAGTTTTTAATTATCTTGGAAGCCTTGTTTTTGAGCAAGATTGTAATAGCAATTCCGTGAAAGTAAATACATCCGATTATATCAAAGGCATGTATTTAGTACAAATTAACACCATCAACGGAATTTCTACAAAAAGATTAGTAATTCAATAAAATTACATCTAAATAATTTTCAAAAAGCTGCCTAATGAATTTCAGGCAGCTTTTTTTATTTGATAAATTTCTCCAGCAAGGGCTAAATAACATTCAAATCCTTAAGACACAACTTTATTGTTTCAAAAGTATCTTCAATATCATTATCAAGTCCAACTGAAAATCTAACTAAGCCTTCAGATAAACCCATCATTTTTTGATCTTCAATAGGCACTTCAGACGATGTTGATTTTCCGGAATTACTGAATAATGTTTTAAAATACCCTAAACTTACGGCCAGGTATCCTACCCCTCGCTCTTCCATTTTTTCCATAAGCAAAGCCGCTTTTTCAGCAGTTTGCATATCAATTGAGAGCATTCCCCCATATCCAAATTCTTTATTCATTATCCTGCTTATCAGTTCAAAACCACGATGTTCTTTTAATCCGGGATAAACAACTTTTAATCCGATTTCTTTAAATTTATTAGCTAAAAACATAGCGTTTAAGCTGTGCTGTTTCATTCTAATATGTAGTGTATAAATATTTTTTAATATTGAAGAAGACCTTAAAGGGTCAAGCACCGGGCCAAGTAACATGGACGTACCATCATTTACATCAATCAGCGAACTGATGAAACCAATATCTCCACAAATTGCACCGGCTACGCAATCATTTTTTCCGTTAACAAATTTTGTAAGGCTATAAACAACAATGTCGGCTCCAAGCTTTGCGGGCGATATTATCATTGGAGTGAAAGTGTTATCAACTACAAGCTTTATATTATGTGATTTAGAAATTTTTGACAATTCCGGAATATCGGAAATATTCAATAGAGGATTTGTTACGGTTTCCGTATAAATTACTTTTGTATTGGGCTTAATGGCTGATTTAACTACATTTAAATCTGTAATATCAACAAACGAAACTTCAATATTAAATTTCTTAACATAATTTTTTAAAAAAGCATAGGTTCCACCATAAGTTGTTCTACTTGTAATAATATGATCACCTGCATTACACAATTGTAATAAAGCATTTGTAATAGCTCCCATGCCCGATGCGGTAACCCAAGCAGCCTCAGTGCCTTCCATAGCAGCCATTGCATCAGCTAAATATTTATTGCTCGGATTCCAATGCCGCGAATAAAGAAAGCATCCTTTGGCCTCACCGTGAAAAGTGTCAAGCATGGTTTTGGCTTGCATAAATGTAAAAGTAGCAGAGTCTGTTATTGAAGGATTAACACCTCCAAACTCTCCAAAATGTTTTAATTTTTGAATTTCTTTAGAAGGATCAAATTTCATAATCTTTAATATTTTAATTATTTATCATTATTTGGTTTTAAAACTGCAAAATTATGAAATATTTATTAAAACAAATTTATTTATGGTTTTTTATTAGTTATTTTTATTTTTTGATTATAATATAATATTAATTGTGGCTTTTTGATTATATATCATCTATATATTGTTATTATATTTTAAATTAGAAAAATGGGAAATGTTGCAATTACTTCTGATTGTTGCCAATATAATCCAAAAGTATCAAATTGATGGATTATAAAACCTCAAAAACAACAAAGTTTCAAATTATGCCTATTTTTTAAAAACGAAAAAAAAGAGTGTTTCCCTTCTAATTTAAATCCTATATTTAAATTTTATTTTACACTAAACTTTTGAATTTCCACTCCTTCGTTCATCTCTACTCTAATAATATAAACACCGGTTTCAAAGTTTTCGGTGTTGATTTTGGTAGAATTTCCGTGGTAAATTCTATTGCCAAAATAGTTGAAAATTGAAATATTATTAATCTGATTGGGAGAAAAAACCTTAACAAAATTTTCAGCAGGATTAGGATAAATTGTGATTAATTTCTCTTTAGTTTCTGCCGAATTTTTTACATCAACCAGGCTAAATTGTCCATCTTTGCTCGGGTAAACCTTTTCAATATATGAATTGCAAATATTTTCCATCACAAAATCTGCATTTTCTATTTTGTTTGTCTCGGCTTTCCAGACTTTTAATTTTATGGGATTTCCTTCAAAATAACCTTTAACGGCATATAAAGCACTAAAAACTGGAAGTTCATTATCAAACACATAATTCGATGATATTTTCATTGCTCCAACCATTTTATTATCATCAAATGCTGCAACTTCATCTCCAATTTCCAACCCTGAGATGTAGAGAGTGTAAACCGGTTCAGCAGGATTTCCACCTTCGAAATTAAAATGAGTGCAAAAAGGTTTTTCGTTTGAAAGCCCCTTTGTGTTTTCAGTAACATTATAAACTAATGTATCATCTGAACTCATTTTAATCAGGAAACCTTCGCCGGGGTTTGCATTCCCGAGTCCGTTAATCCAATTCGGGCCTATTTTTCTAATCATACCGCCTTGAGAATCCCTGATATAAATAAGATTATCATTTAAAATATTTTCAAAAACTTCTAATCCATCACCCGAAAATTCGGGAAGATAGCTGATAAATTGAAAACCTGCCTTAAGAGCTATCGGACTTAATGGATTAATTATAGCTCCTTCAAAATTCAATTGCTCATCTTCTGTCATTTTAAATAAATAACCCTCTTTTGTATTCCAATCACCAATTCCGTTCACCCAGTTAGGCCCTATTTTTCGGAAAGTGTTGCCAATTGAATTCCTTACATAAATCAGATTTTCGTTTAAAATCGGTTCTAAGACAACAAGAAAATCAGGGTCATTATGAATTATTCGTGTTGACACAAAACTAAATCCCTGTGATAAAACAATTTGCTGCTCTCCTGATTCTACAAAAACACTATTAATTTCTCCGGGCGTTCCGTGAGCATCAGAAGCCGCCCAACTTTCGGCAAGTGCATTATCATAATGTGGATTGATTAATTCAAGAGTAGGCCCGTTGCCATCAGGAGGAGTTGGCCATGGGTCTTCATCATCGTAATGAACCGTATCGGCAACAACACCTGTTGGATCATACAACCTTAGCAATTCGTTATTGCCACTAAATCCGAACTCCATATTGCCAATAAAATTTTCAACTTCGGGAAAGAATTCAAGAAATGCGGAAGTATCTTCACATAACACCAGAAAACCATTAGGTTCAAGAACAGTTCCACCAGGAAAAGTAAAAATATGTTCATCATCTTCGTCCTTAAAATACCAATTGCTTAAATCCATTTCGGTTTCACCGGAATTAGTAAATTCCACCCAATCTTTTGGGTCAAAATCATCGGCTGAATGATAGTTTATTTCATTGATGACAATATTTTCGGACATTATTTCCTGAAATACAGCCGTAATATTCATATCATTATTAAAAATCAAACTTATTGAAAGGCTGTCGTTAAAAATATCACCTTCCCAATTTTTAAACTCATAACCCTGTTCGGCCTCAACTGATAAAACAACGGGTATATCATTAAAATACTCACCTGTCCAGGGGAATTCATCCAATGCCAGACTGCTGATGGTGATTTTCCCAGCGGTTTCGGGAATAACATTTAATTCAATTTCTGAAAATCCCGAAAGATTGAAATAATTAACAACATGGTTTTTAACATAAAGGTTTCTATTATTAGCGAAATTGGTAACAACATTAATATTATTAAGCCACTCGGTCATATTACTTCCCCATCTATCAAACTGCTTAGGCATTTCTTCGCTAATTAATTCAATTTTCTGATTTATTTGAGATAGAATGTAATCTTGTTTGAAATTTGAATTCAACAGATCGGCATATCTGTTAATAAAATCAATTTTAAATGAATTATTTTCTAAAAGTTTTCTTAATAAAAAAGTTGACCATGGAGGATTTGGCCATTGGG
Organism: Bacteroidales bacterium; assembly: GCA_016342645.1. Lineage (GTDB taxonomy): Bacteria > Bacteroidota > Bacteroidia > Bacteroidales > JAEINX01 > JAEINX01. Next base: position 23,746 of record JAEINX010000015.1, read on the forward strand.
GGCCTAATGGTTCGGTAGCGAATTCGAGAGTATTATGATAATAATTTCCTTCAAGCCCAAATCCGAAATCGGTATCATAAATTATCCATTTCCATTTTCCTTCAGGGGTTTTAGGCCGCCAGAATTTTATATTGTTTCCGGGCCAGTCGGTATTTGCAAAATAGATTTGAGAAATCTGATAATTAATAAAATTACAAACATCCATTTGGGTTTTAATGTACTCAAAGTTTGTTTGATTTGATAATGAATTATTTTCTATAAATTCTATCATATTATTGTAATGAGCAGAGTTTCCTGTAATTGGCAATCCCTGGCCTTCCAATAAATCCAATTCGTCCGATTCGACTCCATGATGTGCTTCAAGAAAATTATCGCTAATTTTTTCCCTGATATTATGGATTCCCCAATATTCACCATTTATGTAAATCAAAGCTGGCCTAAACGCTTGTTTGTCTATACCCATATCATCGAGCAATTCCGTCATAAATCCGTCTCGAAACATTGTATTCATCCAATCATTTCCTGAGTTTCTAAGAACTATCGATTCAAATTTTGTTATATCAATGTCGGGGAATATTTGATAATCAATTTCGTCGTAACCATAATCATCTCTTGCGAATATGGCAAGTGATTTTTGAGGCAGGTTGGCTGTTGTCAAGCCACCATATAATTTCACACCTGCATCAATACTAAATCCTGAATTGCCATCAGGTTCAAATAATTCTAAATGCACAGGCCGTTCCCAATCTTCATTTACATTATTTTCATGATAAATTCCTATTTCAGGGTCGAAAAAGTTTTCAGGATTAGTTGACAATGAAATAACCGGAAGCTCATGATTGGCATCAATAAAATACGTTTGAGTTGCAATATTTCCCGGCAAAAATCCTTCATAACATGCAATGGCATTCAAAACCGTAGTCTCGCTAATTTGTAAAGGAAGCGAATAAATATTTGATGTAACATCAGGAGTTGAACCGTCTAAGGTAAAATATATTATTGCACCCTCAGGCTCAACACTCAATTCAATTTCAATATTTCCAAGATAAAAACCGCCGGGAACAGAAAATTGAACATCGCCTGTAATTCCCGGAAAACCGATTGAAGTATTTGCTTGTTCAGGAGTTGCTTCAAGAAAATACATCCATGTATCTGAACCATCAGGCTTCCTGCCAAATGAAATATCCATTGGTAAAATACCGGTTTGAATACTATCCAAAATTTGTCCGCTTGGATTACAAATACATACCGTTTCACCGGAACCGCTTAGTTTAAAATTAGTATGAAGCCTTAGAACAGGTAGTTGTAGAATTTCAGGAGAGCCGGAAGGATTTGGTGGCGGAGTAGCAGAGTAAAAAGTTAAAAATGGAATAATTGACATATCCTGCGATCCAAAACTTAAATTATGAACTTGTATTGCAAGAACATTTGTATCGGGAAAAAGCAGATCAGGATTAAAAACATATAATTCAGGCAATCCACCCTGATAAATCAAGGCTTCTCTCGAGTCAATGGCTGTTTCGTTATAAGCCGGTGGATTTCCGGGAGTTCCAATATTTGCCCTTGCAATCTCCACTCCATTTAAATACGCAACAAAAGCATCATCGTAATCAACATGAAATACTCCGCTTAAAATTTCAGGAAAATCTTCAACTGTAAACTTCTTACGAATAAATACCGAAATGCATGGTGAAGGGATAATCGTAGCATCGTCATCATCGCCAAAACCGATTCCACTTGGGCCAGAAAGCCATGATACATCGTTAAAATCAAGTTTGTTCCAATTTTCAGGGAGTTCGGATTCAGGTATAAGATACTTCCATTCATCGCCCCAGTTAATAATTGTTTCCCAATGGCCTCCTATTTCAATTTTGTCTTTTCCTGAAGCAAAAACCAATAAATAAGCGTTTGCTTCGATTTCAATTTCGGGGAATACCCATTTCAATGGATCGTCAATATTATCGGTGAGGCCATATTCTTGCAAACTAATTGTTTCACTTCCCTTATTAATTATCTCAATCCAGTCGGGAGTATCGCCATCTTCATCAATTATCGTGTTCTTATTCGACGTCATAACTTCGTTAAGCACAATTTCTTGACCTATAATATTGCTTATTGAAAGTACACTTACGATAAACACTAAGCTTATAAAAAGAGTTTTCATTTATTGAATTTTTGTTATATATTCAAAACATTTTTATGATTGAATGCTGAGATTATATTTTTTGTTATTTGAAAATGTCAGATGAGTTTTCTCTGCAACTTTGCAACTCTGCGTTCATCTGTTTAAATTTATAATTTTCGATGGCTTTACCACTCCAAACACATTCGGGATTCCCATTTTTAATTCATCTATTTTCAACAAATTTACATAAAATTTCTTTACAAAGTAAATAAACTAAACATGGTTTCGAAGATAGAGATTAAATTGCATTTGGTAAATTGTATATGGCATCAATATGATTAGAAGTTTGATGAAGTATTTTAAGATAGTCGTTTATTGCTTGTTTATAATCATTTAAATAATCGGGATGTAATTTTTTTGTAACCAGGGTAATTAATCGTTTTACAATTATTCCAACTCTGGAGTCGTATTTTGTAAAGCATGTACCGAAGAAATCAGCAGAAAGGGAAAATGGAACATCAAGAATATAAATGAGCAAATCAGCTTCCATTACTTTATTTTTAGAGACATTTGTAAATTCATTGATACGTTTAATACAAGCATCTAACATATTAGCTAATCGCAGTTCCTCCGAAAATCCTTTATATCTTTTACTAAAAAGAACATCAATGTCTAATTTTGTCTTTTCAAACAAATCCTTTTCACCTAATTCTTTTTCAAGGTAATTAACCATAATAAAATCAAAAGCTGATTGTTCTTTTGCGGCTATTTTCAATACAATCTGTTCAAGTTCATTGCGTGAAAGGCCTTTTATTTGATTTTTAACTTCAATACTTAATCTTGGCATAATCAATTCTTATATGTTAATAATTCAGATATAATATAGGATAAGGTTCGACATCGGTTGCTTTGATTTTTCGGAGGGCTCATCATCGGGCCTGCCGACATCCAAAAGTCCAATTTATTGTAAGCCGGACTTCAATAACTTATTCCGGACAATTCATTAGCTATTAACCATTTCTTTTTTGACAGACGCTATTCATAAAAATATTCAATCTCATTTTTTACAAGGCTCAAATTTTTTTTCCTTCCCAAATTACGAATCAAAAGATATCTATTAATATTATCAAATTCCAATTTGTCATCTATAAGGTTCCGAAAATCTATTTTGAAACAGGATATATTAAAATATCACTTTGATTCATTCTAAGCAGATATGCTTCGCCCGGCATAAGATCACCTATACCGTTAACCCAGTTTGGCCCTATTTTTCTCAACATATTTCCGGCAGTATTCCTGACAAAATCAAGATTATCAAGTATGTCAGCAAAAGCTGTTTCTGCATCCAAAGGATTCGTCAATAGGAAACTGATAAACTGAAATCCTTCAATTAAAGATATTGGTGTTTGTGGATCAATTAAATCCCCGGTAATAAAAAATTCATTCCCATCATTCATACGGAATAAATAACCTTCGGTCGTTACCCAATTACCAATACCGTTTATCCAATTGGGCCCTATTTTTCGAAGCATATCTCCAGAAGTATTTCTAATAAAATCCAGATTATTTAGAATTTCATCACAAACAATAAGCATATCAGTATTTTCGGGAATTATAAAAGAAGAAATAAACTGATATCCATAAGAAAGAGAATATTCCTGTTTGTTTGATGCTTCCAAAACAGGAATAAAATAATCCATACCATTATTATTATCCCAACTTCCATCATTATAATGAATTACAAAATCAATTCCATCAACTACCTGTTCAGGGTTATTAAACGGATTCAAGGGTATTGATAAGATATTATTAACATCAGGGCCTGTAAATTCAGATTCAATTGCAGGACCGGTTCCATTAAATAAAAATGAACCTTCAGGCCAATATGAAGGAATTGGAGTTTGCCATGAATTTCCATCAACTCTAATTCCCCAGTGTAGATTCGCACCCTGAGTTGCCTCTCCGACAAATATTTTTATTGTATCATTCGGATTTGGATTTTCAGGTTCCCAATAAACACCGTTAGCTCCTTGGCCCTGAATACTTATATGATAATCATTTCCTGAATTATTATCCCACGAATTATCATCATAATGAATTACGAAAGCAATACTAAATATTTCCTGTGCCGGGTCATTAAATGGCCCGAATTGAAGAATTAATTCATCATTGGCATTCGGCCCGATCAAAGGTGTTTCGACAGCAGGCCCTGTTCCGTTAAACAAATAAGTTCCTGCAGGCCAGTAAACTTCATCAGGGGTTTGCCAATTGCTGCCTTGATAATTTACCCCCCAATGGAGTTTTCCTGTGGTTGGAGGATTGGATATGGTTAATGTTATAATATCATCTTCTCCTGGATTCTCAGGTTCCCAACTGACATCATAATCGCCACCCGGGCCTCCCGGATTATATTCGCCAACATAAACATGCTGAATGGGAGTTTTGAAAACATTGCCATGATTATCAACAGCTTCGATATAATAATCAACTAAAGTATCCGATAATCCACTTATCTCTGCATAATACTCGTTTGCGATGTAATCGGGTAAAATAAAAAAGTTTATATCAGGATTTCCTGTAACATTATCTATCGGAAAAATTCGTTCGGTCATCGAAATCGTATTCCAGTATTGAACACCGACTCCACCGATGTATGTGTCGTTATCATTATCAGTTAAAGGATTAATGCCATCATTATCTAATCTGTATTTTAAAACCACTGATTGTAATCCCGAAACATCATAAGCAAAAGTCCAGACATAGAAATCCGAAGAATTTTGATGTTGTTGGTAAGAATAAGTTGGCCCAAAACCAATTCCTCCGGGATTATATGGATATCGTTGAGGAATAAAAACTGTCGGGGCTGTATTATCAACTCCCGGATTGGCATTTATCAATTGATCGGCAAAATCGCAAGCCAGATTACAAGCAAGTGTTTGTTTTACTTCCATGTCGAGAGAAGTTCCGTAATACATATACCCACTTGTATATCCAGGCAGTAGATGATGCCAAGCCCTTTCTGCAAGATTGGAAGATGAATTCGGATAAACAATATCCGAAATATCAACTCCACCTGCAAGTTCTTCTGCGGTTATTACTCTGTTTTCTGCTGCTACCAGAACAGCCCAATTTCTTACATCTTCAGTCCATCCATTAGCATTGAATTCAAAGTCTTGTGTGTACATTGGCCAAATCCAATTTATAAATTGTGGGTGCCCCCAGTCGTTAGCGGCATTGAACCATGAACCGTCTTCAACATGCACAACATCGTTAACAGGAACCGGATGGTCATCCAAAAATTGTTGAACTGTCGAAGGCACATAGCCTTGCGAGGCTGCCTGATTTGCAAAGCCCGGGACGGAGTTATTGTAATAATCATATCCTCCACCCCATGCATTATCACCGTCATGAGCCATTAAAACTATTGAAGGTTGAGCCGGATTATCAAAAGGGGCAATGTGAGAATCTATTTCACCTGTCCCCATAAGCGAATAACCATTCATATAACTTAGAAGATCACCCATTGGAACAACCGTAATTATAAATTCGCCCCCAGTTTCAGGATCAACATATTTAGCTTTATGAGCCTGATAGCAGAACGGAGCAGCAAAAGCCCCTCCCCTGCCGTCAATCTGACCATTCCACCAATTATTTCCCGAAAAGGATGTTACGTCAGCATAATTAGGCGGGTCAATATTACAACCCGAAGTTCCAAAATTTAAGGGATAATCGGCTAATGTACGGGCTAAATGGCTGTTCGCAATTACCGACCACTCAAAGCCTTCCTCGGAAAGGACCTTAATGATTCTTTCACTAAAAGCACATTCTGCCGGCCAATAACCTTTTGAATAATTAGGATCAAAACCAAAAGTTTGGGAATAAATATGTTTGTGTGCCTGAATTTGTTTTTGAAGAACTTTATCACTTAACAAAGGGCTAAGTGCATGATGCATTGTAAAACCCACAATATCCATCCTCGGATTACCCCCTGAAGTTTGCCAATTTCTGGCAGTAATAAAATTATTATTCCAACCATTTGAATATCCCCACTGTCCAGCTTCTCCCAGGCTGTTTATATTTTCAATCAAACATCCTGAATAGTTTACTTGTGCTCCAGCTTCGGGATGGCCAAGCAAAGATTGAATGGCATCTTTTGTTCGCCATTGATAAACAGCTTTACGATCATCTTTATTAAAAATTTCTTCAAGGTTATTCAAAGGATGCTGCTGCCCGTCTGAGTACCAGTTTCCATTATTATTTTTCAACCAATCCGATTCATAAACTGTTTGGTAGTGATATTGATCCCATTGGCTTTGTTCCGGCCAATAATTCGGTTGCTGTAAATGCCATAAGTAAGTTGTATGAACTTGTGCAAAAAGATTAAGGCCTATAAAGAGCAAGCTAATAATTATCAATAAGCGGTTTTTCATATTTTCAAGTTTATTTTATTAACATTTCTTATTTTCGATAGTTATTTTCTATTAGAATTTAATAGTCCTACCCCAATTAATACTTCAATTGCGGCAACAAAAATCAAAACTCCAAGGTTGAAATAAAAACTTACATCTTTTTATTATTTGCCTTTTCTTTTTTATGTTTTATTGCAGCCCTAACAAAATCAACAAACAATGGATGTGGATTTGCAACCGTACTCTTAAATTCGGGATGGAACTGAACCCCAATAAACCATGGATGATTTTCTAATTCAATAATTTCAACGAGATTGTTTTTAGTATTCATTCCGGTTGGGATCATTCCATGCGAGTTATAATCGTCAAGATATTTATTATTAAACTCAAAACGATGGCGGTGACGTTCGTTGATGTCTGAAGTCTTATAAATATTGAAAACTTTGGAATCTTTTAACAAATGACAAGAAAATGCACCAAGACGCATTGTGCCTCCCATAGAATGAATTTTCTTTTGTTCTTCCATTATATCAATTATTGGATACTTAGTATCGGCATTTATTTCAGTTGAATTGGCATTTTCATAACCAAGGACATTTCTCCCAAATTCAATAACGGCACATTGCATACCAAGGCAAATACCCAAGAATGGCACCTTGTTCTCACGTGCAAATCTCACAGCATTTATCTTTCCTTCTATTCCTCTATGTCCAAAACCCGGTGCTACCAGAACGGCATCAACATCAGATAATTTCAAGTGAACATTTGTCGAAGTTACTTCTTCAGAGTGTATTAATTTAACATTAACTTTACATTCGTTGGCAACTCCTCCATGAATAAATGATTCATTAATTGATTTGTAGGCATCTTTTAATTCAATATATTTCCCAACTAAACCTATAACTACTTCTTTTTTGGGATTATTAAGCTTTGAAAGAAATTCTTTCCATTTTTTTAGGTTTGGTTCTTTTGATACCGGAATTTTTACTTTGTTAAGAACTTCAACATCTAATTTTTCATTTTGCATCAATAATGGGACTTCGTAAATTGATTTGGCATCAATTGATTCAATCACCGAAGTCGGCTCGATATTACAAAAAAGAGCAATTTTATTTCTAAGACTCTCATTTAGACTGTATTGGGTGCGGCAAACTATTATATCTGGTTGAACCCCCGATTCAAGCATTGTTTTAACTGAATGTTGAGTTGGTTTTGTTTTTAATTCGCCTGCAGCAGCAAGATATGGAACTAATGTCAGGTGAACAACAATGCAATTATCACCCATTTCCCACCTCATTTGACGCACAGTTTCAATATATGGAAGTGATTCGATATCACCTACGGTTCCACCTATTTCGGTGATAACAAAATCATATTTCATCGTATTTCCTAGTAATTTAATCCGATATTTAATTTCATCGGTAATATGAGGAATTACCTGAACAGTTTGTCCTAAATAGTCGCCTTTGCGTTCCTTATTAATTACAGATTGATAAATCCTGCCAGTCGTAACATTATTAGCCTGCGATGTCGGTACATTAGAAAAACGCTCGTAATGCCCTAAATCCAAATCAGTTTCTGCACCATCCTCCGTAACATAACATTCGCCATGCTCGTAGGGATTAAGAGTTCCCGGATCGACATTAATATAAGGATCAAGCTTTTGAATAGTTACCGTAAAACCTCTTGATTGTAAAAGCTTTGCCAGAGAGGCGGAAATTATCCCCTTTCCGAGAGATGATGAAACACCACCCGTTACAAATATGTATTTTGTCCTTGACATTCTTTAATGTTTCAATTATTTTTTTTTAAAAAGCAAAAGTATGATTTATTAGGGAAATAAAGTGAATTAGGGAAATAGAGTAAATAAAAAAACCGGTGAAAACCCTTTATACTTATACTTTAAAAACCTTTATACCTATATTTCCCTTATACTATTATACCCATATTTCCCCATAACTTTTATTATTAATAATACAAATATCTTCTGACATTTGCAACATGTTTTGCCAGACGGATTACTTGAATTGTATATCCAAATTCATTATCGTACCAAAGATAAATTATAATATTTTTACCATCTGCCGACACCTGAGTTGATGGGCTATCGAAAATTGCAGCACAAGAATCGCCAATAAAATCAGATGAAACCGATTCGTTGGAAGCAGAAAATCTTATTTGTTCAACAAGATTGCCTCTTAGAGCAGCATCTCTTAATGTTTCTATTATTTCTTCTTTTGTTGTTTCTTTTTCAAGAGTTAATGAAAGAATTGCAAGTGAAACATTAGGAGTTGGAACCCTAACTGCATTTGCCGTAAGTTTTCCTTTTAAGCTTGGAATAACTTTAGCGGCAGCCGTGCCGGCTCCTGTTGATGTAATCACCATATTCAATGCTGCGGCACGTCCCCGTCTGGATTTTTTATGATAATTATCAAGAAGATTTTGATCATTAGTATAAGCATGAATTGTTTCAAGATGACCCTTAATAATTCCAAATTCATTTTGAATAACCTCTAAAGCCGGAACTATTGCATTTGTTGTACAAGAAGCTGCTGAAAAAATTGTTTCATCATCATTATCAGGATTATAAATATTGTGATTTACACCATAAACAATATTCGGCACATCACCTTTTGCAGGTGCCGTTAACAATACTTTGGCAATACCTTTTGCTTTCAAATGCCTGCTAAGTTCTTCTCTATCTCTGTAAATGCCCGTATTATCTATTAATAATGCGTTTGTAATACCTTCAGATTCATAATCAATATCTTCAGGATTTGAACCTTCGAGCATTTTTATAATGTGGCCATTAATGTTTATTGACTTATTTTCAAGGTCTTCAATAACATTTCCTCGAAACGGCCCATGTACTGAATCATGACGTATCAGTGATGCTCTTTTAGAAATATCTTCCGGTGTTACTTTACGTGTTACAACTGCCCTCACTCTAAGTTGTGTACCGTTGCCCTGAATTATTAATTCTCTGAGCAATAATCGCCCTATTCTTCCAAATCCAAAAAGAACTACATCAGCCGATTTTAATGATTTTGATGATTTGCCGATATTATCTTTTAATTTATCATTAAGAAATATAGTAACATCATTCCCGTAATTTTCCTTTTCGATTGTCCATTCATGATTTAATCGCCCTATGTCAATTCTTGAGGGAGCTATATCTATTTTTAACATAGCTTTTGCAATAAGAAGTGAATCTTTAATTTCTAATTTTTTACCAATTACTGTCTCGGAATAAGAATGTTTGTGAAGGATTACGCTTGAACTTCTATCAAGAAGTTGACTACGGAAAAAGATTAATTCAATTGATTTATCATAAAACAATTTCCCGATAGCTTCAATAAATTCAAAACCATATTTTTCATTAGCTATCCAATTATCCAATGATTTTTCAAAATAGTGATTTTTCTTTTTTGCTTTGCCATTCTTCATATTTGTAAATATTTTGTTATTAAATGAAAACGATAATTTATGATTAACATCATCATCAAAATTATAAAAAAAAAGAAATTTCAATAATTTTTTATTCTTTTTTTTATTACTTTTTAATTAACAATTCTATTGGCCCAAATATGCTTTTAATAAACGGCTACGAGAAGTATGCTTTAATCGCCTGATAGCTTTTTCTTTAATTTGCCGAACTCTTTCACGGGTGAGGTCAAATTTATAGGCAATTTCATCTAAAGTATAGCCATGGGTTTTTCCAATTCCATAATAAAACTTTACAATTTCTCTTTCTTTTTCAGATAAAGTTGCAAGCGAACGTTGAATTTCTTGTCCAAGCGATTCTTCAATTAGAGTTGCATCGGTATAAGGTTCATCATTATCAACAAAAACATCATAGAAATTAATATCTTCATCTTGGACGAGTGGGGCATCCATTGAGATGTGTTTTGTGGATATTTTTAAGGTTTCTTTTATTTTATATTCGGGCAGTTCGAGGCTTTCGGCGAGTTCCTCAGCTAAAGGAGTTCTTTCAAATTGTTGCTCCAATTTTGAAGATATTTTTTTAAGCTTGTTTATTGCACCAACCTGATTTAAAGGAAGTCTTACCATTCGTGATTGTTGGGCAAGTGCATGTAAAATTGATTGACGAATCCACCAAACAGCATAAGAAATGAATTTAAAACCCCTTGTTTCATCGAAACGTTTTGCTGATTTAATTAATCCAAGATTTCCTTCATTGATTAGATCGGGTAAGCTTAACCCCTGATTTTGGTATTGTTTTGCAACAGAAACAACAAATCGAAGGTTAGCTTTAGTAAGTTTTTCAAGAGCAATTTGATCACCGGTTCTTATTTTTTGAGCCAATTTAACTTCCTCCTCGGCAGTTATTAATTCCTCTTTACTAATATCCTGAAGATATTTGTCAAGAGAAGCTGTCGAGCGATTTGTAATTGATTTTGTTATTACTAATTGCCTCATAATTCAATAATCCTCTTTTTTATAAAAAACTTCTTAGCCTAAATGCTAATAGGTAATAATTTTTATTCAAATTTATATATTTATAACCTATTTTATTAATAATTATTTTATAAAACCGTATCTCATTCTCATTCCATTCGGATAAATACCTTCTATTGAAATTAAACCATTGTAAGTATCTTTAAGTGCAACATTTAAATCTTTTGAAGATTTTATTGGATGATTATTGATTTTCATAATTATAAAGCCCTCATTTATTCCTCCCTGCTTTAGAATCCCGTCTTTAATATTTGTTATTTTCATACCGTAAGGAATATTTAGATGCGATTTTTCATTATCAGAAATTGGTTTAAATGATGAAGCAAATTCTGAAAAAAAGAAATCTTCGTTATTATGCGAAATATCGACATTTCCTTCACTGTTTTTAAGTGTTACCTCAAAGGGAAGGTTTTTTCCATTTCTATTAATAAGGATATTAATTTCATCACCGGGACGATGTTGGCCAATTATTTCAAGAAGCTCGGCAGTTGTATTAACCTCATTATCATCAACCGACAAAATAACATCTCCTTCTTGTAAGCCTGCTTCATAAGCCCCACCATTTGAATTAAGCGAACTAACATAAACTCCTTTTATTTCTTCCAAACCAATTTCTTCTGCAAATGAGCTATTGATCTCTCGGATTGAAATTCCGATAAATGCACGTTGAACCGAGCCAAATTGCATTAAATCAACCATTACCTTTTTTACAATATTTACGGGAATTGCAAATGAATACCCTGTGTATAATCCATTATTAGAGGCAATTGCGGCATTAATCCCAACAAGTTCTCCTTTTGTGTTAACCAATGCACCTCCGCTATTTCCACGGTTCACGGCAGCATCGGTTTGTATAAATGATTCAATTGCAGTATTCGAACCCAAAATATTTATATTTCTTGCTTTTGCACTAACTATTCCGGCTGTAACTGTCGAGGTAAGATTAAATGGGTTTCCGACTGCTAAAACCCATTCTCCGATTTTTAACTCATCGGAATTTCCATAAAAAATAAAAGGCAAATCATTTGATTGAATTTTTATCAAAGCCAAATCGGTTGATGGGTCGGTTCCAATGATTTTAGCATCAAAGGTTCTTCTGTCGTTAAGAGTAACTTCAATTAAGTCGGCTTCCTGAACAACATGATTATTAGTAACAATATATCCATCATCTGAAATTATTACACCCGATCCGTAGGCTGTATAAACCCTTGACCGTTGCGGATAGCTTTCTCCTCCAAAAAACTCTCGCAAAGTGCCAAAGAAATCATCATAGACTACACTTTTGTTTTCAAATTGAGTTCGAATATGCACAACTGTATGAATAGATTTTTCGGCTGCCATAACAAAATCAACTGTGTTTTCAGGATTCGGTAATGGTAAATTTACACGATGAGCCGGCAACTGTTCTTGTTGAGTTGAAATAATTTTTTTATGATTATCATCAACATATCGAATTATTAAGATAGAAGTTAATAATACCCCTAATAAACCAACTATTAAATAACTAATTACTTTCTTCATTGCATTTTATATTATTATCTTAATTAAAACGAAATGGACATAAAAAATAGTGTAAGAGGTTTATGTTAAAATTTGTTAATAAAAATTTGACAGCCTAATATCTTCTCCGTTTTCAATTCGGGAGATGTAAGGTCTTTTTTTTCCAAATAGTTCAGCTAAGTCGTTTTGGCTTAGTTTTAGTTCTTTTCTACGGTTCCTAATAATCTCTCCAAAATAAAACGAGAATGCCTCTTCTCTGAATTTTTCATAAGACTCCGTAAATATTGGGTTTCCAACCCCTTCGGGGATTTGAAACCCACCTCCCAGGTTTCAAATCCTCGCAGAGGTTGGAAACCTTAACACTGAACTGTCAAGTAATCCTTGACAGTTGAATTTTCCTGTAACTCTCCCTCTTCAAAAATATTATTTATGTGCAGGCTGATGTTTTGTTTTGTGGTCTGAAAAAGTTCTGCCATTTGAACCAGCGAAAACCAAACAGTTTCATCCTCCAACCGGAAATCAATTTTAGTTTGCCCGTCTTCGGTTTGGTAGAGTAGTATTTCTGAATTAGCCATTATAATTTCTGCTTAATTATTTCCCCCAATTCAATTTCAAAATATTTTTCGTGTCGAAACCAACCATTTTTTTCTTTGATAATTTTAATCCCTTTGAATTCTATAGTCATTTGCGGAGCATTTGTATGTTAACCGTTTTGAAATAAAATAAAATCGTAGGTTTTAAAAGTTCCTTCTGCGTTCATTAATTTCTGTATCCAATGTTTTTTATATTCTCTGAATTCCGACTTTTTTTCACCACTTTTTATCTGGTCGTAAAATTCTTTTTTTAAGGTCAGATATAAAGTTTTTGATGTTTCCATTTAAACAGACTCCTCCACAATTTTTATTTCCTCCTCACTTAAACCATACAGTTCATAAACCATTTGGTCTATTTCTTTGTCGGTTTTATTTATTTCTGATTTTATTTCTTGTGCTTTTTCTTTCTGTTCGTTGAAATATTTTAACCAATCAGCTTCTTCTGAAAGGTTTTGGACAATTTTGTTTTTCTTAAGTTCTGTTAATAATTCACCGGGCGTTAACTCAATCCAGTTTTGAAGAATTCTACTTACTTTATTGTCGTTACTTTTTGAAACAATAAGATTAACAAAATCAGACTCAATATTAAAAATAGAATGATTTAATTCCAACATTTTTTCGACAGTAATATTAAGGGAATCATTTTCGTAGTTAGTAGGGATAGGTATATTTAATATATATTGGCTTTTCAAGCGCAGATAACCGCCTCTTGCCTTTACACAAATTGTATTTAAATACGCCTTCATTAAACTAGAATTTAATATTCCTAAAAGAGATTTAGAATTAGAAGGAATACCAAAGCAAGTCATATCAATTAAAACATCATCAGCAAATGTGAAATTTACAGTTGATGAAATATCAGGATAAACAATATATTTAGTTTTAAAGGGAAAATCTAACTTAATTTGTTGAAATTCATACCACTTTTTTGAATTATTAATTAATCCTTTATCAATGATTGCACGTTGAGATAAAATATTTTTTTTCTCCTCCAAAAAATCAAATTCTTGTTTGTAATTGTTTGTATTAGAGATTAATTCTAAGCGAGAATCCGAAGTAGATAAATATGGACAAAGGATTTTGTTTGAAGAAATTGTGGGCTGGAATCTTTTAACCTCTCTACCAATCAAATAATTTTGAAGCAAAACAGATTTTTTTAATGAGTTTGGAATATCCGTTTTTGGAAAAATGTAACAAGCATTTGCCCCTGTTTTTATCCCAACTTGAGGTTTTTCAATTATTTGAGATAAAACAGAATTGGTTTTTTCAATTTTGTGAATTAAATTAAATAAATCATCTCCTACGCTGCCATTAGTCCATGAACCTAATCTGGCAAATAAATCCATTTGATTTACTTGTTTGGAATTCATAAAGTTGTTATCAACTTCTTGATAGTTTTCATTTGAGACAACTAATAAGTTTGAGATAGAATCTGATATTTCAATTTTTTGCTTTCTTAGTAAAATAATTGAAGGATATGCTACAATACCTGAAAAAACATCTAAATCTTGAAAATCTATAAAAGATTCAATTTTTGTTTCATTTTGCAAAAAATTAATTAAAACCTTTCCATACTTAGTTTTTGTATACTTACTAGAAACGATTACACCAAATAAACCATTAGATTTCAATAAAGTATGTGCTAATTCAAAAAAATAAACATAAAGGTCTGATTTACCTGTAAATACCTTATATTTATTTTCTAAAAAAGATTTATGATTTGATAAAATAAACTCGTTTCTTACATAAGGAGGATTCCCAATCACGACATCAAAGCCACCATTTTTGAATATTTCAGGAAATTCATTTTGCCAATTAAAGGCTTTTTCTCCTGCAACTTCAGGGTCGTCAATTAATGAGTTTCCACATTTAATATTATTGCTTAGTGTATTTAGTTTTCTTCCTTTTTGAGCAGTTCTCAACCAAAGTGAGAGTTTTGCAATATCAACCGATTCTTCATTTAAATCAACTCCAAAAATATTCTTTTCGAGGATATCAGATGTGATATCTGAAAACACGATTCCACCGCCAAATAGTTGTGCACGCAAATCGTCAATTTTGTGGTGTTCCTCAATTAAAAATTCTAAAGCTTGGTTTAAAAATGCACCCGAACCACAAGCAGGATCAAGAATAGTAAGTGACAAAAGCCAATCTCTGTATATAGTTAGTTTTTCATCTAAAGATTTGACAATGTCTTTCTTCCGATTTTTCCTGCCTTTTGCATAATCTTCATTAATTATTTCAAGTTCGTCGCGTTTTTCTTCACATAATTTACCAACTGTATTTTCAACTATGTATTTGGTTATATATTTTGGTGTGTAAAAAATACCTTCTTTTTTTCTTCTTGTCTTTTGCTGGTCAAGTTTTTCACCTTTGATTTCTGCTTGTACGTTTTCAATCTCTCCAAGTGAATGTTCAAAAATATGTCCGAGAATATTTACATCAACTACTTTTTCTTCGTCTTTTTGATCGGTTGTTTCAGGATTAAAATTGTATCCACTTAATTTTAAAGTATGTTTCTTTAAAATATCATCATTAACTATTAAACTATCTAATGTTTCATCAGGAGCAAATAATCCACCGTTGTAAGCAAAAATTTCATATTTTTTCCCTTTCCATCCTGTATTTAATAAATGAAAATATTTCTTGTACCTGTCATAAAGTTGAATTTCATCTCCCCAGTCTGTTTGTTTCTCCCATTGAGTTATAATCTCACTTATTGAGTTTGGAGGTAATAGTTGCCTGTCTTCAGCGAAGAAAATAAATAAAAATCGGTCTAATAATTTTTGAGTCTTTTTAAATACTAAAAGTTTATCTTTTGCCGGATTCTCTTTTTTGATATTTTCAAATAACTCTTTCCTAAACTGTGAATAATCAGCATATAGTTTCTCAGTAACTTTTTCCTCCTGTAATACTGATGAATCCTTAATTTTTAATGGCAAATCACTAATTAGATTGTCTTTGGAAAGACAAAGCCAGAGTAAAGCAAATTTGTCTCTAGTCAGGTTAAACAAATCAAATTTAATTGGGTCAATTGCATTTTGTATGTAAAAACGAAGTTTTTCAAAATTCGAAGTAATTACATAAATACATTTTGGATGGTGGTTTTTATAACCAAAAGCTTGAGTTTCTATTTTATCTAAGTCGGTTGTGTCTGTTCCCTTTAATTCTATAACAGCAATTGCATTTTCTCCTTTTAAAATTGCCCCATCAGCCTTTTTGCTATCATCCACATTTTTGAATTCAGTTGTGAGATTGTAATTTGGTTCAGGTTTAAGTGTATATCCTAAAATCCCAACAAATAGTTCTCTTAAAAATCCTTCCTGAAATTGTTCTTCTTTTGTATCTCTAATTTCCTCTTGCCTTTCCTTATTTCCAAAATAGTCCTGGAAATCTTTGTATTTTTTATCAATCAGGGCTGAATCTAATTCGTTTAAATATTTTTTCTCTACCGATTTTTGAAATAAGCTCATATTATGTTATATTCTATTCTATTCCAACTAATTTTATAGCAAAGTACAATTTTTCTATCAGTTTATAATCTATCTATTCAGGTTAATCTTTGAGTCGGCAAAAAAAACAGATGTTTGGCAGCGACTGACTGACAAATTTATGCTTTGTGCGATGGCAATCAAACATTTTTTAAAGAACGATGGCAAAACAAAAATTCTCTCAATTTATCACGGTCGTTTCATCTGTGGCAGCCTTGCCAATAATCCGAAATAACCCCCACCCTATCGCTTATATCCTCCCGATTTGGCATGCTATTGAGCGTTAATAGTGTTTATTTCTTCTGTGGTTATTATTTTCTTTTTTTATAATATTTTCATTAAAAAACTTTAATTCCTCTTTCATTTTATACCTCAAAAAAACCATCCCCAAAATCATTTTAAAATCAATTGACCAACAAAATAAAACAAAATATTTCATATATCATAAAAAATAATAAAGTTATTTCAAAAAATCAGCTTTATGTGGTATATATGGTAATAAGGTATAAAAGTATATAAGAAAAAGAAGTTTTCCCAATTTTTAAACCAGCAAAGTAGTTTATTAGGTAAGGGAAACTGTAAGGAATACTTAATTTTTTTAGCAAAATTTATATAAGTTTGTAAAAAATTAAAAATGATTCTAAAATTCTCCAAATATCACGGAACAGGAAATGATTTTATCATTATTGATAATCGTAACATTGAGTTAAATCCTAAAAAAGAATGGATTGAAAAGATTTGCAACAGAAGGTTCGGAATTGGTGCCGACGGTTTAATGCTTTTGGAAAAATCAAGGGATTTTGATTTTTCGATGAAATATTATAATGCAGATGGAAATGAAGGAACAATGTGTGGTAATGGAGGAAGATGTATTGTTGCTTTTGCAAGCAGTTTGGGAATAATAAAAAAAATCGCAAAGTTTACGGCTATTGATGGTAAACATTCGGCTGAAATAATTGATAACAATACGAATGAATTCATTGTCGACTTAAAAATGCAGGATGTTCAGGATATTAAAATTTGTGATGATCATTATTTTATAAATACCGGTTCTCCACATTATGTTAGTTTCGTTGAAAATCTTGAAAAATTTGATGTTTTCAATGAAGGAAGAAAAATTAGGCTCAGCAAGGAGTTTGCGCCCGATGGAACCAATGTGAACTTTGTCGAAATCAAGGGTGAAAATATTTTTGTCAGAACTTATGAGCGTGGAGTCGAAGATGAAACCTATTCCTGCGGAACTGGAGTAACTGCATCTGCAATTGCTTTTTATTTAAGAGAAAATAAAGTTGTTAATAATATTCTAACACGAGGCGGGAAATTGTCTGTGAAATTTGAAAAAGAAGGAAATTCATTCACTAAGATTCACCTCATTGGCCCGACAAATTTTGTTTTTATTGGGGAATGTAGAACTTAAAGTTGATGATTGATTTTTGTTTGCTCAATTGTTGATGAAGAAATAAAATTGAGTTTAATAATATTTACCACTAAAATTAAACCTTCGACATCATTTGGTAGTCTATTTAAAGCAAATTGTATAATAAAATTTAAATAATGAAAAAATTCAGCTTAACAGAAAAAGGAATATTAATAATATTTCTTAATGTTTTTTGCATAATAACTATTACTGCTCAAAATGCTTTCGAGGGTTATACTTTGTATAATACTACTAGTTCACATACTACATATTTGATTGACATGGAAGAATCTATTGCTCATTCATGGCAATCGAGCTATTCTGTTGCAAATACTGTTTATTTGCTTGAAAATGGGAGTATTCTTCGTACAGGCCATGACCCGAGTGCTCAATTTAACGGTGGAGCTGTTGGCGGAATTATCCAGGAAATTAATTGGGAAGGTGATGTAGTTTGGCAATACACATATTCAAATTATGATCATTGTCAGCACCATGATATTAAGCAATTACCAAACGGTAATGTTATAATGATTGCCTGGGAAAGGAAATCTTCTTCCGAGGTAGTTCAAGCGGGAGGCTCATCATCTCAGGAGAAATGGCCTTTACATATTGTTGAGGTTCAGCCAACAGGATCTACTTCTGGAGATATTGTTTGGGAATGGCATATTTGGGATCATATAGTTCAAGATCATGATCCGACAAAAGATAATTATGGAGTAATTGCAGATCACCCCGAATTGCTTGATATTAATTGTAATGGCGATTATATTGATCCGCCCGGTGGTGATTGGATTCATGCAAATGGCATTGATTATAACCCTGAATTGGATCAAATAGTTTTTAGTTCTCATGTTCTTGATGAATTTTATGTAATCGATCATAGTACAACAACAGAGGAAGCAGCAAGTCATTCAGGTGGAAATGCCGGAATGGGAGGCGACATTTTGTTTCGCTGGGGAAATCCACAGAATTATGATAGAGGTAATTATTCCGACCGAAAGTTTTATGTTCTTCACAATGCACATTGGATAGATGAAGGCCTTGAAGGAGAGGGGAATATTATGGTTTTCAATAATGGACAGGGCCGTCCGGGAGGGAGTTATTCTTCAGTAGATGTTGTTGAGCCTCCAATCATAAACACTTATAATTATTCGATTGAATCAGGGATGGCTTTTGGCCCTGAGGAGCTTTCATGGACTTATGCAACTCCGGTTTATTCCAATCATTTATCGGGAGCACAACGCCTACCAAATGGAAATACTCTTGTTGTTATGGGTACAAGCGGTTATTTTGTAGAAATTAATGAAGATGAAGATATTGTATGGTCATACGCTTCAGGTGGGCAATGCACAAGAGCTTATCGTTATTCGCCATATTATCCGGGCGTAAGTAATTTATTACCTGTTGCCCAACAGCAAATAAATATATCTGGCGGTTTTAATTTTGTCTCAACGAGAATTGAATTTGAATACCCTGATATGCTTACTGTTTTGCAAGATATTTTAGGAGATAATCTTGTTTATGTAAGAGGTTCGGGAGGGGAAATGCTGAGAAAAATAGGGCCGAATTGGGTAAACGGAATAGGTGATTGGATAACTCTCGAAGGATATTTATTTAAAATGACCGGCCCCGAAACTCTTGTTTTTGACGGTGCTGAAATTGATCCATCGACCCCAATTATTTTGAATGAAGGATTCCAATTTGTCAGTTATCTGCCTTCGTATTCTGAAGATGCTTTAATAGCGTTTAATAATATTCTAAATGATAATCTTGAGTATATTAGAAATTCGGTTGGCGGGATGTTGAGAAAAATTGGCCCGAATTGGGTTAACGGTCTTGGTGATGCTAATCCGGGGGAAGGTTATTTAATTAAAATGTCGGGTAATGATGAATTAATATATCCTCAATCGGAAAAAAAGTCTGATGGCAAAAAATGATTGTTGAATAATGATCGGTGATTTAAGGTTTTTTGCTCAATTCTATCATCAAAAACTATCGAATAATCTTTCAGCACAAATCATTTTTTTCCCATAAGTGTTGGTTTATTAGAATTCCACAATTGATTAATCAATATATATTGATAACCCATCAAACAAACTTGGTAAACCATTAAACAATTCGCTTTGGCAATTAAAGAACTATTGCATATTATTAATGAATCAAATCATTAAAGAAACCCATAAACCTATCATGCAAAAGTGGTAAGCCATCAAATAAATTCAATAATGCAATAAATCATTCTGATTCATTTTACCTCCTTGGGATTATTTAATTTGTGTATTACAATAATATAGAAACAACCAAGAGGCAAATAATAAAGCTACATTAATTACTTACTGAATTCAGATTTCTTATTCATTGAAAAAATATCGTTTTCTATAGATAAAAACAATAGGACTATTGAAAAGATTTTATCTCAATTAATCATTGCAATATTTTTGCAGATATTATTAATAAATTTAAATGTTATGAAAACAAAAATTCAATTATTAAAATTCAGACAAGATCATATAAATTCAAATATTGATCAATAAATTTTTATTGATAATTCATTAAACAAACATGGAAAAGAATCGAAAAAACGGAATAACGTATTAAACAAAAGTGGAATGGGAAAAATCAATCAGCTAAAGCAACTAAATAAAATAATGTATATAAAGATAATAAAATCCGTAGTTTCAAATATTTTTTTTTATTTGATTAAACCTTTTACATACAATTGCTGTCTATTATTACGAAATTGTTACAAAAAAGACTTAAATTTGCATAGAATTTGAAATAGTCGAATTTAACATAAAAGTATTTCTTTAAATATTTTTATTATTTATTAGAAACCCAAATAAATTGTTAATAACAAAAATGAGAATTACTAAAAAAATCATATTATTACTTTTCTTCTTAGCGATAATAATTGTTTTTATAATTCCTTTTAAAATCCCATTTGCATTTAAAGCAACCGCTCGAATTTATCCTTCTCAAGAATGGGTTTTGATGGCAGGGCAAGATGATAGCTTTGTTAGCGTAATTTATGATAATAAAACCAACGTAATTAATAATTTAATAAATTATAAATTTGAAAGAGGCGATATTGCCGAACTTCAGATAAATCCGCTTTTGATTTCAGGCCAGCAAATCAATAAAGGTGATTCAATTGCATACATACATTCCTATGAAATAGAAAATGAATTAGCAAAACTTTTTAATGAACTTAAAGTTGAACAAGCCTCTCTTGATGTTATTGCAACGGGTGAAAAAGAATCGATCATAAATGAAGCCGAGAAGAAATATGATTATGCACAGCAGCAACTGAAATTAGATGAAAAAACTTTTCAACGACAAAAAGCTTTATTTCAGGATTCTGTTATCTCAACCGCTGAATATGATCAGGCCGAAAACGTTTATCAATTAGCCAAAATAAATTTGAATATTTTGGAAAATGAAATTTTATCTTTAAAAAGCGGAGAGAAACTTTCTGAAATTAATTTAATTAATGAAAGGATTTGTTCAATCAAAAAAAATATTGAAATTTTAGAGAATCAAAAAGAACAGTATTTTATAAATAGTCCAAAATCAGGTATAATTAATTTTTCACCTGTACTTGGACAATATTTTAGTGTTTCCGATAATAAGGAATACATTTTAGAAATAGCTGTTCAATTAAAAAATCGTAAATATCTTGATTCTCTTTCTTCGATTAATTTTGCTATTGACGGTGATTATAAAACTAATACAGCAAGCCTTTTACAAATTAACAACAAAGTTGAATCAATTGGGAGTCACCAGGTTTTTTTCATGAAAGCTTTAGCTGATAACAATGAAAATATTTCAAGAGGAATGGCTGTTCAATGTAAAATCGGCTGTGATGATGTTTCACTATTTGAATATTGTATGAGAACTTTAGATTTTGTTTATTAGAAAATGTTAAGATACGAATATAAATATATTGTTCCTAAAGGTTTACTCAATAAATTGAGAAAATCAATTGTACCGTATATGGACGTTGATAAATTTGCTAAAGGAAGAAAAGGTAATGACTACACCGTAAAAAGTATATATTTTGATTCACCGGCTTTTGATTTTTATTTCGAAAAAGTTGAAGGCATAAAAAACAGAAAAAAAGTTAGGCTAAGAGCTTATAATTTAGAAGATCCTGAAAATTCAGTTTTCCTTGAAATAAAAAGGAAATTTAATATCCCTATTTTAAAACATCGTTCCATAACTAAATTTAAGCATGCCAAAGAAATTTTTTCTGATAACAGAATTAACGGTTACATTGTTAACAGCAAACAATTTCCTGAATTAGAAGATAATTCAAAACGCTTTTTTTATCAGATTTTTAGTAAAAAATTGAAACCTGTGATATTAATTATTTATGAACGTGAACCCTATCTTTATAAATTTGATGATTCAATTAGGATAACTTTCGATAAAAACCTAAGAAGTATTCCTTATCCGGCCATTGATGAATTATATCTTGATGAAAAAGCAAAATCTGTTTTGCAAAACAGTTTTATTATGGAGGTGAAATTTAACGACACTTTCCCTGCTTGGATGACTCCGGTTATCGGGAAATTTAATCTTAGAAAACAAGCCGCCTCAAAATATACAATGTGTTTAGATTCTCAGAATATTGTAAAAAAAATTAACAAACCGGATTTTTTCATCAATTCAAAATGGTAAAATAAAAAAATTCTCCTAATGTTAGATGATTTTCAAAACTTAGATTTATTTCCTGTTACAATTTTTGAAGTAATTACCAATCTTATTGTTGCATTGATTTGTGGCCTGATAATTTCAATAGTTTACAGATTCGTTTACAAAGGATCAAGTTATTCGGTTTCTTATGTTAACTCTCTTATTTTGCTTACACTAATTACCTCGGTTGTAATTCTTGTCATTGGAAATAACCTTGCCCGAGCCTTCGGATTGGTAGGAGCAATGTCGATAATCAGGTTTCGAACTGCCGTAAGAGATGTTTCAGATATTGTTTTCATATTTTTCGCTCTTTCAATCGGTATGGCTGCCGGAGTAGGTTTACATTTGATTGCAATAAGCTCGACACTTGTTATTTGTTTGATAATTATTAGCTTGGATGTTTTTAATTTTGGTAATCCACGAAAAAGAGGACATCTGTTACAAATTTCATACAATGCCTCTCATGAAAATGAAATTAAACTTGGTAGCATAATTAACAAGCATTGCAGGCGTTTAAAACTAATTAATATCAAGAATATTGGTAAAGGAAATGATATGGAAGTTTATTATCAGGTTTCTTTAAAAGGCAAATCTAAAGGAACTGAGTTGATTCGTGATTTGAAAAGCTTTGAGGATATTTATGATATTAACCTCTATTTCGATGATGATGATACTAATCCGCCGGTCTATTAAGATACTCTAAAAAAGTTTCAAATTAAACTATTCATTTGTTTTATCGTCTATCTTTATAATAAGTGATTTTTGATTTAATTATTTATAATGGAACAAAAATATTTTCATAAATACCTATTACTATTTTTTCTATACATTTTTACATCAAATGTTTATTGTCAGGACAATTTCTATGATATAAATACTGTCAGAGAAATCAGAATTGAATTTGAAGAGGATAACTGGGATGAAATACTTGATAGCCTTTTTTTAAATGGAAACGATCGCCTGCTTGGAAAAGTAATTATTGATGGAACAGAATTAGATAGTGTGGGAATTAGGTATAAAGGATATAGTTCGTGTGACCTCGGCAGGCCTAAAAACCCTTTCAATATTAAACTTGATTATATTATTGACAATCAGTCATACTCCGGCATAAACAAAATCAAACTCAGCAATGCTATTGACGATCCTTCCTTTCTGAGAGAAGTACTTTCTTACGAAATTATTCGAAAATATATGCCTGCTTCAGAGGCAAATTTTGCGAACGTTTATGTCAATGATGAACTTCAGGGATTATATACAAACGTAGAATCTGTTAATAAAGATTTTACTTTCAAACATTTTTCTTCACGGGAAAATACCTTTATAAAAGGAGAACCTGAAGAATTGGAATTTCCATTTGGTAAAAACGCCAATCTTGAATATTGCCATGGTATTGATTCTTTGGATTATATACCATATTATAAACTTGAGTCGGACTATGGTTGGAGCAACTTATTTGAATTAATTCAAATTCTTAACGAAACTCCTGAAAATATTGAGCAAACCCTAAATGTAAACCGCACTTTATGGATGCATGCAACTAATTATGTTTTGGCAAACCTTGATAGTTATATTGCTTATTCTCAAAACTATTATTTATATCTTGATAATAATAACAGATTTAATCCGATTATTTGGGATTTGAATATGTCGTTTGGAAGCTTTCGTAATTCGGATGCCATCAATTATTTTGGGCTTTCAATTAATCAGGTCAAGGAACTCGATCCTCTTCAGCATTTAAATAGCTCTCATCGTCCTTTGATTAGCAATTTGATTCAAAACGAAACTTATAGGAAAATGTTTCTCGCTAATATGTTGACAATTTTGGATGAGAATTTTTCAAATGATGAATATAAAATTAGATGCCTGGCGATACAAAACCTTATTAATATTCATGTTCAAAATGACACGAATAAATTTTATTCTTACGAGGATTTTCTAAATAACTTGGAATCGGAAGTTGGTGGAACAGGTGGAATGGGTGTGTTTCCGGGGATTGTTGATCTTATGGAAGCCCGGCTTGAATATTTGATGAATTTCACCGGTTTTCAATCTGCACCAAATATTTCAATCGTGACGCATTTGCCTGCAAATCCGATTAGCGGTGAAACAATTTCTATTACTTCAGAAGTTGAAAATGCGAATTCTGTGACATTGTTTTTCCGACCTGATAATTTTGGGCTTTTTCAAAAAATTGAAATGTTCGATGATGGAAATCATAATGATGGCAATGCCGGGGATAATGTTTACGGAGCTACTGTTCAAGCAGGTAAGAACAATTCAGAGTATTATATTTATGCTGAAAATGAAATAGCAGGAAAATTCTCACCCCGAAGAGCTGAATATGAACTTTATAAAATCACAAACTCATACTTTGAGACAGGCCTTGTAATAAATGAGTTTTTAGCTGATAATGAGTCCATAATTCCCGACCAGAATGGTGAATTCGATGATTGGATTGAATTATATAATAATAGAGACACCGAAATTGAGCTTAAAGATTATTTTCTATCTGATTTGAACAATGATTTGACACTATGGGCCTTTCCCGACACAAGTATTAAGCCGAACGATTACTTAATTATTTGGGCCGATAATGATGAACAAAGTGGGCTTCATGCAAATTTTCAACTTTCATTATCTGGAGATGAAATTTATCTGATTAATTCTGATACAATTATAATTGATGGAATTGAATTTGGCTCACAATCTCAGGATACTTCGACCGGGCGTTTTCCAAACGGAACGGGAGAATTTATAATAATGCCAACAACATTTTCAGCCGAAAATTTTGTCTTTGAAGGTGTTGATGAATTTTATAATTCTTTAGTTGTAAATGTTTTTCCGAATCCGGCAAGAGAAAAGGTTTTTATTGCAATTGAAAATATTGGAAATGACTCTTTTGAATTGCAATTGATGAATATTGAAGGTTGCATTTTGTACAGTAAAAATATACCGAAAAATAACAATTCCTCACTGAAACAAATTGAAGAAATTGACATCTCAAATTTTTCGAAAGGAATTTATATTATTAAAATCCAAAATAATAAATTATTATTCACAAAAAAAATATTAATATTATCATGAAGAAATTTATAAGAAATATAATTACTATTTTATTAATTACAGGTGGTTTTTCTGCAACACATGCACAGGAAACATGGATAACTTATACTACTGTTGATGGTCTTGTTAGCAACAATGTTCTTTGTCAGGCAATTGATTTACAAGAAAATTTTTGGTTTGGAACTTATGATGGAGTCTCTAAATTTGACAATAACAACTGGACAACTTTTACTGAAGATGATGGCTTAATTGATAATGATGTCAAAGCAATTACTGTTGATTTACAAGGTAATGTTTGGTTTGGAACATATTACGGAGTTTCCAAATTCGATGGAAATACTTGGATTAATTATACTACATCAGACGGGCTTGTAAATGATAAGATTAATGCAATAATTGCCGATTCTGAGGGTAATATTTGGTTTGCAACATTTGGGGGTGTTTCAAAATTTGATGGAGAAAATTGGACAAATTATACGGTTGCAGATGGTTTAGCTTTTAATATGGTCAAATCCATTGCAATTGATAACCAAAACAATAAATGGTTTGGAACTATCATTGGCGGCGTTTCTAAATTTGACGGAACAAATTGGACTACAATTGATAACAATGATGGTTTGATAAATAATAATGTGTATTCAGTTGCTGTTGATGACAATGGAGTAAAATGGTTTGGTACTATCGAAGGACTTTCAAAATTCGATGCTGATGATAATTGGCTTGCAAATTTCACTGAAAACGAAGGTATTGTAGATAATTGGGTGCAATCAATTAAATTTGATTCACAGGCAAATATTTGGTTCGCATGTTTCACTGATTATTTATATCATGGTGGTGTAAGTAAATTTGATAACACAACATGGACATCTTTTACGACCGAAGATGGCCTTGCAAGCCAGGATGTCAGGTCTCTTGTTGTTGATTCTGAAGATAATATTTGGGTAGCTACTAATAATGGTGTTTCAAAATTGATTCAGGATGCAAGTGGTATTGAAAATAAATTTCTACAAACTTCTTTCAATATTCATCCAAATCCAAGCACAGGAACATTTTTTATTGAATTTCAAAACTCTGAAAATTCCGAAAATTTAGAAATTCAAGTATCAAACACAAACGCACAAATAATTCATAAAGAGAATGTTTTCTTAAACAATTATAAAACCACTCACAAGATGAGTCTTGATAATTATTCTAATGGAATATATTTTATTAGCTTGAAAACAACTAACGGAATTAATGTCCAAAAAATAGTAAAATATTAGTCTTGCATTTTTCGACATCACGAAAATTACCAATATAAACATTTAACAATTAAATCATTCAGCTTAATCATCAAAATATTCTTGCAATTTAATATTTCATAATTGCAATTTTCGTGAATTTCGCACTTTAGATTATCTTTTGCTTTGTGCCAGATAATCACTTAAAATTTAACCTGTTATTAATATTTCAATTTGAGTTTCTATTTGAATCTCCATTAATATTCCTAACAATATTAGTTCTCATACAACGTTGGTATTTATTAAAATATATGCGGGTAAATTGATAATTATAATATGAAATTTAGAGTTTTGAAAAAAAGTATTAAATTTTTCAATAACCGTTAACATAGAAAATTCCTTTTAAATGCGTCTGCTCTATATTATTAAGACAATAATTATAATACTGTTTCTTGCGATTCAAATTAACGGATTTACTCAAACCGATAACAACACAGAATACGAAAAGGCAATTGCTTCAGGCGAAAAATATATTACCGAAAATAAATATATCGATGCGAAAGCTTCTTTTCAATACGCAGCTAAACTTTTTCCCGATAAAGAATATCCTAAGAAAAAAATTGCAGAAGTTCTTGAATTAATTAAATCACAACAACTTATTAGAGTAAGATATAATAAAATCCTTAAAATAGCTAAAGAATATTTCAATAATAAGGAATATGAAAATGCAAAAATCGAATTCAAAAATGCTTTAAAAGT
>JAEINX010000189.1 GCA_016342645.1 Bacteroidales bacterium
ATTTTTAAAATTCTCCCACAGTTGACCATAAATTTTTTATAATTTTCTGAAATAATATCTTTTATTAAAAATTTATGGTCAACTGTGGGAGAATTTTATTATTTCTGAAAGAAAGAAGCATTTGTTGTTTGAACGAAAAAATACAAACTGTTACTTTTGGCGTACCTATACAGGAGCCGAAATTGACTATGTTGAAGAACAAAGTGGAACACTCAAGGCATTTGTAATAAAATATAATAAAAACAAAAGCAGCCTACTTAAAATATGGCAAGAAAATTACGGTTCAACTTTTAAATTGATAAATAGAAATAATTATCTTGAGTTTATTACATCTCATTAAAGTCCTTGGATCGTGTTTGAAAACAATAATAATAAAGTTAAGATATAAGTTTAATACTCAATCTCTTTGACAAATTTTCCTTCTTCATCATAAAATTTCCACTTACCTACTCTTTTGCCGTCATCGTATTTTCCTTGATAATAAATTTTTCCGTTTTCATGGTAAGTTGTTCTTAACCCATCATTAAGTCCATGATTAAATGAGCCTTCGCTCCAGAGGTTTCCGTTTTTATACCAATATGTCCATTTTCCGTGACGTTTATCATTATCAATGCTTCCCTCAAATTGTTTTTTCCCGTCAGGATAATAACCGACTTCCTTGACTAAAACTTGTTTATCAGCTTCGTTTTTATAGAATTTAATCACTTTCTTTGAATCATCGGGATAAGTTGAATCAACTACTTCGTCGAGATCAGATGTGCATGCTCCAAGCATGAGTAAACTAAGGATAAAAATTGCAAAAGATTTTAGTTTCATTCTTTTAAAATTTGTTTTTCTTGTTAATATTTTAGTTGTCATTCGATTGTCATTTAATAGTTACTTAATAGTCATTTTCCATTATTCCCTTTAGCTTTAAATTCAATAATTAATAGAATAGTAATCTCTCTCCCTTTTTGGTTTCATTAAAATTACCGTTTTCATAAACTAAATTTCCATTTACAAAAGTATGAGTAATTTTCGATTGAAAAGTATGTCCTTCAAAAGGAGACCATTTACATTTTGATAAAATATTGGATTCTTTGACTTTCCATGGTGAATTACAGTTTACAATTGTCAAATCTGCAAAATATCCTTCACGAATAAATCCTCTTTTTTTGACTTTAAAACAAATAGCCGGCGAATGACACATTTTATCAACAATCTTTTCAATACTGATTATTCCTTTGTGAAAAAAGTCAAGCATTGCAGACAAGGAATGTTGAACCAGAGGCCCTCCTGAAGGAGAATTAAAATAGGAATTGTTTTTTTCGTCACAAGTATGTGGTGCGTGGTCGGTTGCTATCACATCAATTTTATTATCCAAAACTCCATTGAATAATGCTTTTTGATCGAAAGCAGTTTTTATGGCGGGATTCCATTTTATCCGGTTTCCGAAATTTTTATAATCACTTTCGTTAAACCATAAATGATGAACACAAACCTCGGCAGTGATCTTTTTATCTTTTAAAGGAATTGAATTATCGAATAAATTGAGTTCTTTGGCTGTTGAAAGATGTAAAATATGAAGTCGTGATGAATGCTTTTTAGCAAGTTCAACCGCGTAAGATGAAGATTTATAACAGGCTTTTTCGCTTCTTATTTTCGGATGCATTTCAATTGGGACATTCTCGGAAAATTTTTCTTTGTACTTTTTGATATTTTCTTTAATTATTGTTTCATCTTCCGAATGAGTTGCAATTAATAATTTCGATTGTGAGAAAATATTTTCCAAAGCAATAGGATCATCAACTAACATGTTTCCGGTTGAAGCACCCATAAAAACTTTCAAACCACAGACTTTCTTTGGATCGGTTTTTAAAATTTCGTCTAAATTATCATTAGTAGCACCTAAATAGAATGAATAATTTGCAAGTGATTTTTGGGAAGCTAATTTATATTTATCTTCCAATAGTTCCTGAGTAATAGCAGGTGGAAATGTGTTGGGCATTTCCATGAATGAAGTAATTCCTCCGGCAACAGCAGCTTTGCTTTCAGTTGAAATATCGGCTTTGTGAGTTAATCCCGGTTCTCTAAAATGAACTTGATCGTCGATTAAGCCGGGAAAAAGATAATTATTCTCTGCATCAACTATCTTAATATCCTTGGTTTTATATGAAAAAGTTGAATTCTTTTTTCTACGAAAAATTTTTGAAATAAATTTATCTTCAACTAAAACATTACCAAAAAAGATTTCTCCTTCATTTACAATATTTGCATTTATGATGAAAAATACTTGGCTCATTTTATTTAAGAAAGTTTATAAAATAATTAGTTAACCTTTTTGGGCTTAATTTTATTAAATATACTTCTGATTCTTAAATCAATTACACCAAAAATGGCTTCTTTAAAAATACTTTTATTCATTTTTGAAGTACCTTCAGTACGATCGGTAAAGATTATTGGAACTTCAACAACATTAAAACCAAGTTTCCATGCGGAGAATTTCATTTCTATTTGAAAAGCATAACCTGTAAATTTAACCTTATCAAGATCAATTGTTCTTAGAACTTTACTTTTATAACATTTAAATCCGGCTGTTGTATCCCTAACTTTCATTCTTGTTATAAGCCTCACATAACTTGAAGCAAAATACGACATCAGCACTCTACCCATTGGCCAGTTAACAACATTTACGCCAGTGATATATCTTGAACCGATTGCAACATCTCCGTTTTCGTTTTTGCAGGAATTATAAAGCCTTACCAAATCATCAGGATTATGCGAAAAATCGGCATCCATTTCATAAATGAATTCATAATTTTTTTCTAATGCCCATTTAAATCCTGCAATATATGCAGTTCCAAGCCCAAGTTTTCCTTTTCGTTCCTTAATAAACAAACGATTTGGAAATTCTTTAATTAGTTTTTTAACAATTTCGGCGGTTCCATCAGGAGAATTATCCTCTACAATTAAAACATCAAATTCCTTTTCAAGAGAAAAAACTTTTCTAATTATTTTTTCAATGTTTTCCTTTTCGTTAAATGTTGGAATTATTACTAAACTATCTGACACTTTATTTTTTTCAAATGTAATAAAAAGAAACGCAGAAGCAATTAATAAATTGCTTCTGCGTCATTATATTATTTATAAGAGTTTGATTAACACTTAAGAAATAAATTTATATATTAAAATTCTTTACTCGTCAGTAAGAACTACATTATCAACCCTATAAGATGTAGTTTCACTTGTGTTTCCATCTCCTTCATATCTAAATGCAATATATGCATATCCGGAATAAGAAGAAAGATCAACTACACCTGATGGAATCCATTCATGATCGGGATCGTTTTGTCCTGCAATTATGCAATCTAAAGGTGTCCATGTTGCAGCAGTAAGATCTGAACCATTAAAATCGGTTGAAATGAGAACGCTGAAACCATTATGAGCCCAATAAGCCTGAGCACTTAAGAACGAGAATTTAGGATTGCTCATTTCATCAAGGGCAATTTTTGGTGTTATCAACCAGCAAACATTTTCTTCACCTGAATTGTATGATGTTGCTTGTGCATATATTTCAGTTTCGAATTCTTTTCCCTGCCATTTTCGGCTACCGATTTCATTTAAATTGGTCCATTTTGGAATACTAATGTCTTGGTAATTAACCTGAGTATCGAAGTTTTCATCAATTGATGTTACTCCTTCATCACCACCACCGGATGTAGAAACCACAATATCATCAACTATAAAACTTGTTGATTCAGTATCACTTCCAACATATTTAAAAGCTATAAAAACATTTTCGGTAAAAGTAGAAAGGTCAATTTCTCCTGACTCAACCCAAGCATAATTAGTGCTATTTTTATTAGGAAGTGTTGCATTTAATTGAGTCCATGTTGCAGTTGTTACGTCTAATCCGTCGAAATCGGTAGAAGCCAAAACAGCAAAAGGGGCATCCGCTTCATGTTCCCAATAAGCGATGGCACTTACGAAAGTAAGAATTTTCGCTTCATCCATTTT
>JAEINX010000190.1 GCA_016342645.1 Bacteroidales bacterium
AACTACGCTATACCCCGTTATATTTAAGTATATTATAGAATGCTGCGACCTTCCCGACATCCAAGTCGGGACGCGTTAACCAAACTACGCTATACCCCGTATATTTCAATAATAAAAGAACGTTTTTTCTTCTCTGCGGAGAGAGGGGGATTCGAACCCCCGGTACCCGTAAATGAGTACGGCAGTTTAGCAAACTGCTGGATTAAGCCACTCTCCCATCTCTCCTTGAAAGAGGACTGCAAAAGTAAATAAATGATTTTTATTAGCAAGCTTTTTTTTCATAAAATATTATTTATTTTACTGAATATTATTTACCAACTCAAAGTATTGTAAATGTTTGTTTTGTATAAAGCAAACTTAAACAAAATCTTCAATACATTCATCTTTTCCAAATCCCATTAAAAATTTAGTAGTGGAAAATTGAAAATATAATTACCGGAATTGTGATGTTTTCTCAATATTCCATCATTCAATCTTGGTTTAATGTATTTTATCTCTACCCAATTAATGTCTGAATTGCCTTTAAAGCCATTCCCGTAGCATCTTTTAATGAAGCGGAAACATCGAGAGGTTTTTTGGAGCAGGAGGCTGCAAAAATTCCATCCTCTAAAAATTCGGGAATAATAAATCCCGATTCATCGCATTTGATGTTTTTCAAATTTATTGCTTCGGGCTGCATTCCTGTTGCAAGAACAATCATATCGAATTCTTCTTTAATGATTTTTCCCGACATAATGTTCTCGGCACTTGCAATAAGGGCTTTATTTTCGGGGTTTTGCTCAATCAGCCCTACCTTGCCTTTTATTAATTCTATATTTTTAATCTCTTTAACTTTATTCAGAAAATCTTCGTTACGGCCACTTAGCCTTAGGTCGATATAGAAAATTTTGATTTTCGTTTCCGGTTCTTTTTCGATAATATAGATTGCTTGTTTTAGTGAAGCAGAGCAACAAACCGCTGAACAGTAGGGGAGGTGTTTCTCATCTCTCGAGCCGGCACATTGCACAAATGCAATTGTTTTTGGCTTTTTGTTATCCGAAGGCCGCAAGATTTTTCCATTTGTCGGGCCGTTGGGAGCAGCAAGGCGTTCCATCATTACGTTGGTAATAACATCGGGAAATTTATCAAAACCAAGATTCTCGATCAGCGAAGCATCATAAGGTTTCCAGCCTGTTGCGAAAACTATTCCAGTTACTTTTTCGTTAATTATTTTTGCTTGGGCTGACAAATTTATTGCATCATATTTGCATGCTTCAAGGCATTTATTGCAATTAAACTTTAAACAATATTTTTCATCGATGATGTATTTGTATGGAAAAGCCATTTCGTGGGGAAGATAAATAGCTTTAGTTTTTGAGGTATTATAATTAAATTCATCAGGACGCTCTACCGGACAAACCTTTTCGCATTCGCCGCAAACAGTACAATTTTCATTTACAAACTCCGGTTTTTTAATTAATTCGACATTGAAATTGCCTTTATTTCCGGAAATGTTTGTTATTTCGGTAGAAGTAAGAACCCTAATTCGTTTATTATCTTTTATTCTCCTGAAGTTGATTTCAAGCCCGCAGTATGGAGGACAAAGTTTTGGAAAATAACGATTCATCAGTGCAACTCTTCCGCCGAGGTATGGAAGTTTCTCAATTAAAATAACCTCATTTCCCGCCTCCGCAGCTTCAATGGCAGTAGTTATTCCGCTTATTCCTCCGCCTGCTACAAGTATTTTATTTTCCGGCATGTTTTTATAAATCTAAAATCTCAATTTTCAAATCTTATTTCATATTTCTCAAATCAATCCACCAAATCAATCACTTCTTTTTTCATCATTTCCCATTCTTTTGTTTCGGGATTCCAACGGCAATTTGCAAAGCATTTCCAGTCTTCTTTCATTGCAGGGAAATCGCTTCTGAAATAATATCCCGGCCATCTGGTTTCTTCTCTGAACAACATAGTTCGGATATGCGATTCGGCTTGCCATAAACGATGAATATTTTCCCAGCAACGCATTAATTCGTGCAAGTCTTCGGCAGCAAGTTTTTCAGCATCTTCTTTCATATATTTCAAAAATTCAAGGCCTTTTTTCATCAAAGGAGCTGATGTTTTGAAATGTGTTGAAACACCTCCTGCATATTCATCCATAATTTTTTGCAACCTGAACATAAACATTTTCGGTTTAACAAAATTTGGATTAATATCCTTATCGTTTGAATAATTTTTGTGTTCATTAAAAACTTCTAAGGGTTTCAATAATTGAAATTTTAATTCCTCAATTTTTGTGGCATTAATTTCAGGTAATTCCGGATTATCGACACAAAAACTTATTGCCGCTTTTGCAGAAATTCGGCCTTCGGTAAATGAGCCCGACGAAAATTTATGACTTGAAGCTCCCGAGGCATCACCCGCTGCAAACAAGCCTTTTGCTGTTGTCATTTGAGGATAACCCCATTTGTATTCATCGGGAGCCATATCCTCGGGGCCGCTAAGCCACGCACCCGATGCACCTGAATGTGAACTTATAAAATAAGGTTCACAAGCAGCTATTTCCGAAGGTTGCTCCTCTGGAAAAACATTTGTTGAGGCCCAAAGAAGTGCTTGGCTTATCGTCATATCAAGGAAATCTTCCCATGCTTCATTTTCCAATTTTTTCAATTTGCGTTTAGCTTGCTTGGGGTCTTCGATTTCACTGGCAATATTTTTTATGGCTTCATCGGTTTTCATATAAATAGGGTGCTTCCCTTCCATTACTTCGAGCATCATCAAATAGTTGCGAAGATTGGCCGGAGTTGGTTTCGACAAGCCGTAAGGAGCCCATTTTTTAAGTTCTTCGGCGCGGGTTTGCATATAATCTTCGCCAAGTGCATTGGTGGCTTTTGATTTGAAAAGAAGAAACCACGCACCAACCGGGCCGTAAGCATCTTTGAATCTGACCGGCACAAACCTGACTTCCTGGCAAGTCATTTCCGCTCCGGCTTTTATAGTAAAATAAGCACTTGCACCCGAATTAAAAGGCGGATACCATGAACGTCCGAGGCCTTCGCCAACCGAACGCGGTTTGAAAACATGAACAGCTCCGCCCATTGCTGCAATCACGGCCTTAGCCCTGAAAATGTAAATCTTTTCTTCACGCACACTAAAACCTATCGCACCTGTACATCTGTTGCCGTCTATAATAGGTTCGGTAATAAAAATCCGCTCATAATAAGAACCATTTTCGCCAAGTTCCTTTAAAGCGTTTTTTGCTGCTTCCGCTACTATCGCTTTATACGATTCGCCATTGATCATAATTTGCCATCGGCCTTCGTGAGTATATTTCCCATCCTCATCTTTCCAGATTGGCAAACCCCATTTCTCGAAAAGATGAACCGAAGAATCAACATGGCGGGCGATATTTGCAACCAAGTCGTCGCGGGCAATTCCCATCAAATCGTTTTTTACATATTCAACATATTCCTTGATAGTGTTGTCGTTATCTTTTAGTCCGACATACATATTTATTGCCGAAAGCCCCATGGCTACTGCACCACTTCTATCGATGGCGGCTTTATCGACCATTGTTACTTTTAAATTGTTTTGCTTTGCCCAGTGAGCGGCCTCAAAAGCAGCACCGCAGGCAGCCATGCCGCCGCCAAGTATTAATAGATCGGTTTTTATTTCTATGGTTTCGAACTTATTCATCTGTTTATATCTTCGTTATACGTTTAAAACATTTGTTTGATTGAACGCTGAGATGCAGAGATTTTATTTTTAGTTATTTAAAAATGTATCAATATTTTTCTCTGCGTCTTTGCAACTCTGCGTTTAGAATATTCCTTAAAGTTTTTCAATTTCGGCAGTTCCAAGTGATTCAGGCTCTGTTCTCAGAACCGGACTTTTAAGGTCATCGGAAGCAGTAGCAAAACCTGCATCAGGCACTGCACTTCCTTCGGGAATTGTTCGGATTGGGAATTTAAATCTTTTTAGTTTTCCGTTCCTGAACTTCACCGACCACATTAT